>JAEZBU010000104.1 GCA_023426855.1 Pseudomonadota bacterium
CGGCGTGAGCGACCACGCATAGTCCATGAACGCCTTGACCGAGCGCTCGCTGAGTTCCTGCGCGGCGGCCATCGGCGCGCCCATCAGAAACAGCGCGCCAAGACCGATCGCCACCGTCCGCAGTCCTGCAGTTTTCATATGTTCTACCCACGTCAGCCGTTGCACCCGCATGCCCTTCGCGGCCCGCATTTCAACCCTCGATCCTGCCCCACGCAACCCAGATTTGTCCGTTGTCCCACAGCACACACAGCGGGGTGGTTCGTCCCCAAAGTAGGCATAATCAAGGCGTCTCATACGGGCGTCTTCCGCCCCGCACCCTTGCCCTTGGCGAGCGTGGCGACAATACCACGCAAGGTGCGTACCTCCTGTTCACTGGCCTCCATCCGCGCAAACATGGATTGCACGTTACGCATCACGGTTTGGCGCTTATGCGGCGGATTGAAAAAACCGAGCCGTTCCAACTCGCTTTCCAGATGGTTGAAGAAGCCGATCAGCTCTTCCTTGGTCGCAGGCGGCGATCCGCGAGACTTCACGCCCGGTTCCAGCGCGCGCTCATAGGTTGTGACGCGCCCCAGCGTTCCCTGATTGGTATGCTTCAGCCACTCGTAGCTGCTGAGCAAAACCGCCTGTGCAAGATTGAGCGAGGCGAAGCGCGGATTGACCGGAGCCATCACGACGGCGTCGGCCAGCGACACCTCGTCGGTCTCCAGGCCAGCCCGTTCCGGGCCGAAGACGATGCCGCAGCGCTGGCCGGACGCGATGCGGTCGCGCATCTCCTGGGCCGCCTGTGCGGGCGTCAGCACCGGCTTTGCGAGGTCGCGTTGGCGCGCGGTGGTGGCGCAAACGAAGTTCAGATCGCCGATGGCGGCGTCGAGCGTCGGAAACGCGCTGGTGTCGTCGATGATGAAGTTGGCGCCGGAGGCAGCCGCGCGCGCCTTCTCATTGGGCCAGCCGTCACGGGGATCGACCAGCCGGAGGTCGTCCAGGCCGAAGTTGGCCATGGCGCGCGCCACCATACCGATGTTGTCGGCGAGCTGCGGGCGCACCAGGATCAGCGTGGGACTGGGCAGCAGGGCCTCACCCGCTGCATCCGCCATGCGTTTCGGGCGCGGATCGTCGATCTTCTTCAGGCGACGGATAACCCGGCGCGCCAGATACCAGAATTCCTCGCCCGCCCACGTCTTCGACAGCGTATCGAGAGACGGCAGCCGGATAGCCGGTTTCGGCCCGCCCGGCGCCAGCCTCAGACCGCTATCGGCGAAGGTTATTTCGGAGAACTGCCGGCAGTAGCCGTCCATCGACGTGATGGCGTTAGCCTGGGTATGCTTGCGACAGCCGGGACAGAACGCGTTGGTCGCGACGCAGGCCTCATCGGCACAGAACAGAATGGCGGCGCGTACTTCGTCTGCCGTCAGGGCAGGGGAGGCCAGCGCAAATGCCGCCTCGACGTTGTCCGTATAGGCAGCCCGCACCACTTCGGCGACCGTCGCCGTCGTGCCCGCGACCGTCGGCGCGTGGGTCGTGCTGTCGTTTGGGTCGATGGCTCGCATGCGCGGTGACGGCAGGTCCGGATTTGAAATGATTCTACAAAGAGGGGCGTAGCGAATGCAGGCGGCTAGGGCAATAGCTGCCGCCTTATCGCTACAACTTATCAAGAGATCAGCCGATCAAGTGATCAGCAAGTCCGCCTGATGCGTCTGCCAGGCGAAGTCGGCCAGCCGAACAGGCGCGGCGCCGGAGGACAGATCCTGCACATGCGTATAGCCGGACGCGAACAGCGCCTTGAACGCGCCCACACGGGCGACGTCAGCCGGGTCGGCGGTAAACTCGACCAGCACCGGCACGCGGACAGCGCGCAGTCGGTCCATACCCGCCAGCACCGCCAGCTCATGGCCCTCGACGTCGATCTTCACCAGCCCCACCGCATCCGGTGCGATCGACAGCCGGTCGAGCAGGCCATCGATGGTTATGGCCGCGACGTCGATCGCGCCTGTAGACTTGGCCAGAAACGCCGGCTCGACCGAATGCGCGCCATAGTTCTTATCGTGATGAGACAGGCGCAGCGTCCCCTCACGATCGCTCGCCGCCGCCTGCTGGAGATGCACCGTGTCGGCTAGCGCGTTGACGGCAACATTGCGCGCCAGGATCGCGAAGTTGTGCGGATCGACCTCGATAGCGATGGCGCGGGTGAAATGACCGGAGCGCAACGCATAGATCGTCTGGGTGCCGATATTGGCCCCGACATCAATGAACACGCTATCCGGGCGCAGCGAACCCGCAGCCTTCAAGGCGGAGAGGGCCGCTTTCAGTTCCCGCCGCTGCCAGGGGCGGCCAGAGAGCAGTTTCAGCGCCACCTTGTCGTCGCGCGGATCGACATACAAGGCATGATCGCCGAACGGCACCAGACACAGCACCCCGGGGGCAAGGTGGCGATCCAGCAGCGTCCGCATCACGCGGTTGCGTAAACGGGTATTGGTGCTGGCGAGGGCCACGAGGCCACGCGCAGCCCACGCAATCAGACGATTAGACAGATGCGCTGGCGAAACGCGCCTTGGCGCGTTGTGGGGTTCCGTCACGGGGCAGACCTGCAGGCACGCATGATTGGCGCTGGTACGCCGATGCCGACGGGCCGTCCAGTTAAAAACGGCGGCTCGCTACCTGCTGGCGATACTTAGCGGATGGCTTCGCTGAAGGCGGCGCGCAACTCGGCAATTTGCGCCGCGACCGGGTTCGAGCTCGGCGGCGCAGTGTCGCCTTCCGGCGCCGTCAGGGCGCTGTCGATGCGCATGATCCGATCGCTCAATGCAAAGCTTTCCTCGATCAACTTGCGCAAGCCATCCGGCAAATCGGTGAAATTGGCGATATGTCCCGGGCGACCCGATGTGCGCAGTTTGAGGCGCGCACGCTTGGTGTGGGCTTCGTCTTCCGTGATTTCGCCTTCCTTCAGGGAGCGGCGGATCAGCAGCCACGACGCCAGATCAAGCAAACGCGTGGTCAAGCGCATGCTCTCCGTGGAATAGGTGATGGCGACTTGGGATTTGAGCGCCTTGGCTTCCTGCCGGCCTTTGCCGTCCAGATAGGCTGCGGCGCGCTCGACGAGATCCATGCCCTCGCGGAAAACGCCGTCGAACTGTTCCGAGGCAGTGAACCGCTGGCCGAAAGCCACGGTGACATTGCGATAGCTGGGCTGACCCCAGATGCGAGACTCTTTACCCATGACGAACTTCAACACACGCTACTGTTGATATGACCATAACACGTCTCAGCGCTTTCGGTCAGGTCTAATAGTCTGCCCGGAATGGGTGTATTTCGGGGCGCCAAAATGGCATTCCCGGAACAAAGAACCGCTGCCTGATCAACGGCTCCAGGGACAAGCAGGAGGCGTCAAAACGAACCCGTCGTCCGTCACCGGGTGGTGCGCGAACGCTGATCAGAATAGCCGCTGTTCGCCTAATGCAATGTAAACGACCGTCAGGAAACAGAACATAAATCGGCGCGCCGGCAGTCTTTTCGCGCGCGTTTCAAAGTCGTGCGCTAAGCGGCTGCCTGGTTGAAATTGCGACCCGCGATTGCCTGGCCATCGTCCACCGCGGAGAGGAACTGGGCCACCGCACCAATCGAAGCATCATCCATCAGCAGCGGCGCATGACCTTGGCCTGGAACAGTGACCGACGCGCATCGGGGATGCTGCGCGCGCATCTGCTGCACCGTCTCCGCGCTGAGAATGTCGGAGTTCTCTCCGTGCACAACCAGCAGCGGATAATGCGACAGCGCGTTGAACTGCGGCCAGAGCTCCGGGATCGGCCCATCATTGACCGAGAACGACTTGGCGAGTTTCTGATCGTACCCGGCCACCGGACGACCATCGGCCTCATTGAACAACTGCCGCGCGACAACCGCCCACTGCTCATCCGGCACGGTAGGAAAGGCGCCACGGTTCATCTCGGCCACCAGCCGCCCAGCGTCTTCCCAGTTGACTGGAATCGGCACGCTGCCGATGTAGGCCTTGATACGAACCAGCCCAGCGCGCTCGATCACCGGCCCGATGTCGTTGAGAACCACCGCCCCGATGGCGTTGGGTTGGGCAGCCGCCAGCACCATGGCGATCAAGCCACCGCGCGACGTGCCGATAATGGTCGGCTTATCGAGGCCGAGCAGGGCGAGGTAGTCCTGCACATCCAGCATCTCGATCGGGACCGCGTAGTTGCGCCAGTCGCGATCATGCTGAGACAGGCCGCGACCACGCAGGTCGAGCGTATAAACCGGGCGCGCCTGCGATCCGGTCGACAGCACCATGGCAAGATCGTGGAAATCGCGCGAATTGCGGGTCAGGCCCGGCAGGCAGACTGCGGCGCGGCGATGGGAGCCGAACGCCGGATAGTGACGCCCGTACAGTTCCAGGCCATCCCGCACCGTGAACCGGATGGCGTGCCAAGTCTGTTCCAGCGACCAAGACTGTTCCAGCGTCATAATGGCCCTCGTGCAATCTCATCCGTCGAGCAGCACCAGCCAAAGCCCGGCAGCCGGGTCTAGCGCGCCGCACCCGCAACGCGGCGCGCGCGGGTGAGATCCTGGGCGATGCTCTTCTTCTCATTATCGCCGAGTCGCGCCCGATAGATCTGCACGTTCGACAGCACTTTCTGCACGTAATCCCGGGTTTCCTCGAATGGGATGCGGTGAATCCAGTCAATCGGATCGACCTTGGGATCGCGCGGATCGCCGAACTGGCGCAACCACTGCCGCGTGCGGCCAGGTCCGGCGTTATAGCTCGTCAGTGCCAGAATATAGCTGCCGTTCACATCGGCCATGCGGTCCCCGACGTAGGCGCTCGCCAGCATGGCGTTGTAGGACGGGTCGCGCATCAGGCGGGGAATATCGCACTTGATCTTGTAGTCGCGGCAGACATGACGAGCCGTGATCGGCATGACCTGGAGGATGCCGCGGGCCCCGGCGCCAGACATGATGGTGCCGTTGAACTCGCTCTCCTGCCGGGCAAGGCCCAGCAGCAGGGAGGGCTCCGGCGGTTCGCGCAGTGCCTCGTAGGCGGGGAAGGCGTGGATCGGATAGGAGTAATGGAGCAGGTTCAGCCCGCGTGCGATGCCGGACTTGCCGACGCGGACCGCCATCTGCGTGTCGCCCAGCGCTTCGGCCAGATGCGCTACCATTGCCACCTCGGCTTCGGTCTCGAAATGCCGATTGAGCTGCCTGATGAAGGCGCGGACGATGCGTGCGTCCAGACCCGACTTGGCGGCGATCACAGTGGCTTGCACCGCGTCGAGCGCATTGAACGCGTTGATCTGGGCCCGCGTCGGCGATGTCGGCGGCGCGAACGTCAGCGGCGGCGCATCGCGGCCAAGCTTCTCGCGCGACAAATGCCCGTGGAAGGTGTCGCCATAGGCAGCCGATGCGCGGAAATACTCCGCAGCCTTGGCGCGATTCTTCAGCGCCTCCTCGGTGCGACCGAGCCAATATAGTGCACGCGCACGACTCAACGGACCATCGGCGTTGGCCTCATTGGCGGAAAAGAACGGCTGCGCCTGCTTCGGGTCGTTGAGATAACGGAACGCGATCCACCCTGCGAGGAAGGTCTGATCGTTCAGCGGATTGGTGCTGAGCGGTCCGGCATCGCGTACGAGGTCGAAGGCTATCTGATACTTGTCGGCCTGCAATGCACCGTAAGCAGCAGCCCGGCGCTGCAACCACCAGCCGTCCGGACTGACGATCTGATCCTTGTCGGTCGGCGCCGTCAGAAGGATTTTCCAGGCGTCCTCATTCTTTTTCAGTCGCCGCAGATGCTGCACGCGCTGGTACGCCAGCCCCCAGTCGGCCGCGGTTTCCGCAGGCAGCGCCGCCATCAGCTTGCGCGCGTTCTTGGCGCTGGTGAAGACGGCGAGCCGCGCCTCGGCTTTGGCTTTTTCCGCGTCGCCGAGCAAAGGCAGCAGTCGGCGCGCCGCCGCCACCCTCGAGTTGCGCTCGGATGCCCAGCGCACCTCATCGATCAACAGGCGATCGAACCGCCATTTGTGATCGGCCTCCGTCAGCAGCTTCCCAAAGCGCTGGAGAAACGGTGCTTCGACTGCGTTGGGGAACGAGAATTCCCGCCATCCGCGCTGGGCCAGTTCGCGGGCCTTCGCTTCATTGCCCTCGGCGAGATAAGCGGATGCCAGCGCTGCAAAGCCGACTCCGTTTTCTGGCTCCGTTTCCTTGAAGTCCGTCTTGATCGCCTGTGCTGTACCACCCTCGCCGAACAGCGCTTCCTCATAGCGCCGCTGCAGCAGATCCTGGTCCGGCCAGGCCGGATTGGCGTCCTGGAAAGCACGGACTTCAGCCGCTGTTCCAAGGCCGGATCGCAACCGATACCAGTGGATCAGCTTGCGGCCAGCGGCATCCGAGATCTGGCCGCGCAGCGTATTGGCCTCGTCCGCCTTGCGCTTGGCGTAGGCTGCCACCGCATCGGCGATGAGATCGGCATCCTTATCGGACACGATATAGTCGCGTGACGGAGCGATCGCCGAATCGAAACGGCTGACGTGATCCGCCTCCCGTGCCGCGGCTTCCGCCTCCAGCAAAGGCTTGGCGGCGATCTGGCGTGTCTCGTTGGCCTTGATGGCCAGCGTCGCCGATGGCCCCGGCACCAGCGGACCGGCGGCCTGGCCATCCCGCAGTCGCGCGTCCGGTAACAACGTGACAACTGCAAGCGCAGCAACCGCTGCAATGCCCCGAGGGGCGGGAATACGACTCAACACGTGCGGTTCGTCCCCGTCCTTAAAGCGTGATGTTGGGTACTCGATTATACGGCTGCCTGCAGCAGCTTACGCTGTACCTCAAAAGCGGGTGGCAGCGCCTTGCCTACACCCCGCAAACCACATAATGTCCGTGGTCCTGTCGGGAGGCACGGCGGGTTCAAGGCTTGAGTGTCCTGCGTAACGGTAACAAGCGCGGGCGTCAGGTTCAAGGTTGAATGGCCTGACAATTTTGCGAATAATCCTGCCAAAAGGCGCGGGCATACAATGACCCGCCAAGGAGTGGCACCATGTTCAAGGGATCGTATCCGGCGCTCGTGACGCCGTTTGCGAATGACGAATTGGATGAGACCGCGTTCGAGCGGATCATCAACTGGCAAATCTCGCAGGGTACGCACGGGGTGGTCCCCGTTGGCACCACTGGCGAAAGCCCCACCTTGAGCGACGTCGAACACAAACGGGCGATCGAGATCTGCGTCGAGACCGTCAATAAGCGAGTGCCGGTGATCGCGGGCGCGGGCTCGAATTCGACCGCCGAGGCGATCGATTACTCCCGGCACGCCAAGCATGCCGGCGCCGACGCGGTGCTGATCGTCATGCCGTACTACAACAAGCCCACCCAGGAGGGCATGTACCAGCACATCAAGGCGATCAACGACGCCGTCGATATCCCGATCGTTCTGTACAACGTGCCGGTCCGCACGGTCGCCGACATGTCGGTCGAGACGATGGCCCGCTGCGCCAAGCTGAAGAATGTCGTCGGCGTCAAGGACGCCACCGCCAATATGGCGCGCGCGTCACTGCAGCGTCTGGCCTGCGGCTCGGATTTCGTCATGCTGTCGGGCGAGGACGCGACCGCGCTGGGCTTCAATGCCCATGGCGGCCAGGGCTGCATCTCGGTGACGGCCAATGTGGCACCGGCGCTGTGCGCCGAGTTCCAGAATGCCTGCCAGAAGGGCGACTTCGCCAAGGCGCTGCGGCTGCAGGATCAACTGATGCCGCTGCACGACGCGCTGTTCGTCGAGACCAGCCCCGGCCCGGTCAAATACGCCGTATCGCGGCTTGGCCTGTGCAATGCGGATATCCGCTTGCCGCTGGTGCCGGTTTCCGAATCCACGAAGCGGATCGTCGATGCGGCGATGATCAATGCCGGCTTGCTACAGGCGAAGGCCGCCGAGTAAAGCGCGCCGGCACACCAAGGAGCTGACCGAAGATGGCGGCCAAAAAGGATGACGGCCGCCGGCTCATTGCTGAGAACCGGAAGGCGCGTTTCGAATACTTCATCACCGACACCTACGAGGCCGGCATTTCGCTGACCGGCACGGAGGTGAAGTCTCTGCGCGCCGGCCAGGCCAACATCGCTGAGAGCTACGCCGCCTACGAGGACGGTGGGCTGGCGCTGATCAACGCCTACATTCCGGAGTACAAACAGGCCGGTCCGTTCTTCAATCACGAGCCCCGGCGCGTGCGGCGCCTGCTGCTGCACAAGCGCGAACTGCACAAGATGCTGATCTCCATCGAGCGCCAGGGCATGACGCTGATTCCGCTAGAGCTGTATTTCAACGATCGCGGCAGGGCGAAATTGAAGCTGGCGCTGGCGCAGGGCAAGAAGCTGCACGACAAGCGCGAGACCTCGGCCAAGCGCGACTGGCAGCGCCAGAAGGCGCGGCTGATGCGCGACAGGGGCTGAGCGCGGGCTTCGCCGCGGCCAAAACGGAGGGCGTGGAGGGAGATGTCGGCGTTCACACCCAGCGAACTCCTGGCCATCGAACACGCCGCCGTGCGCGCCTGGCCGGCATCCGAAACCCGCAACCTCGATGGCTGGCTGTGGCGCTTCTCCGGCGGCAACTCGCAGCGCGCCAACTCCGTCTCGCCACTGACCTTTCATGGCACCGACGTCGAAGCCGCCATCGATGCCGTCGAGGCGTTGTACGCTGAACACGGCGGGCCGAGCCGTTTCCAGGTAGGCAGTGCGATCGCTCAGCCCTCGGATCTCGACGAGCGGCTGGCGCGACGCGGCTATTATGTCCACGATCCGGTCACGACATTGGCCCGGCGCATCGAACCCCAGCCCGTGCCCGACGACGTGGTGATCCTCGACCAGCCCGATGACGGCTGGATGCAGGTCTTTCTGTCGAACATCACGCCGGATCGCCGCCCGCCCGCGCCGCGTATCCTGGCCTCGGTGCCGACACCGCGCGCCTTCCTATGCGTGCGCCGCGATGGGGTCACGCTCAGCACCGCGCTGGGCGTGCTGACAGATGACATCGTCATCGCCGAATGCGTCGGCACGCGGTCGGACGTTCGGCGGAGCGGGGCAGGGCGGTCGGTGATGCTGGGGCTTGAGACGTGGGCGGCAGCCCAGGGCGCGCGCATCTCGGCGCTGCAAGCCGTCACCGCCAATGCGCCGGCGCAGGGGCTCTACGCGGCCCTCGGCTACACGGCCGTGACGGGCTACCATTATCGCGTGCGCAACGCACAGTGATCCTCGCGGCCCATGGGATAGGAGCACGCAATGTCCAACCAACCCGAACTGCACAGCGTCGACTGGTCGAAGATCCCGGCGCCGGAGGATGATGGCGGCGCGCGGCATCTGACCGGCATGACCGTGCCTGACATTGCGCTGCCGGCGACGTCTGGTGAGGCCGTATCCCTGGCGGGGTTGCCCGGATTGACGGTCGTCTTCGCCTATCCGCGCACCGGCCGGCCGGACGAGATCAGCCCTGTCGATGACTGGGACATGATCCCCGGCGCGCGCGGCTGCACGCCGCAAAGCTGCGCATTCCGCGATCTGTTCGCCGATCTCAAGGCCGCCGGCGCGGCGCACGTGTTCGGCCTCTCGACCCAGGACACCGCCTATCAGCGCGAGATGGCGGAGCGGCTGCATCTGCCGTTTCCGGTGCTGTCGGATGAAAACCTGGCCGTGGCCAACGCTCTCCGCCTGCCGACGATGCAAGTCGCGGACATGACGCTACTGAAGCGGCTCACCATGGTCATTTCGGACGGGAAGATCGTGAAAACCTTCTACCCCGTGTTCCCGCCGGATCGGAACGCGTCCGACGTGCTGGCCTGGCTGCAGGCAAACCGTGGAGCAGATGCATGAGCTGGCCCTGGCCGCCGCCCGTCGATGATGGCGGCGCGCAACATCTCATTCCCGGCATCGCGCTGCCGGATATCGCGCTGCCTGCGACCACGGGCGAGGGCATCTCACCGGCACGGATCGCCGGTCGCGCGGTGCTGTTCTGCTATCCGTGGACGGGGCGGCCCGGACTTTCCAACCCACCCGATTGGGACAACATCCCCGGTGCGCATGGCTCGACGCCGGAAGTCGAGGGATTTCGAGACCTGCACACCAGTTTCCAGAAGGCTGACGTTGCGGTGTTCGGCCTATCGATGCAGTCGCCGGAGGATCAGCAGGAATTCGCGCAACGGCTGCAACTGCCGTTCGCGATCTTCAGCGATGCCGGTGGCGCCTTTCAGCAAGCCCTCGCGTTGCCGGTGTTCGAGACCGGCGGTGTCAGATACCTAAAGCGGCTGACGCTGGTCCTGCGCGATGGTGCGATCGAGCGCGTGTTCTACCCGGTGCATCCGCCAGACCGGCATGCGCACGAGGCGCTGGCTTACGTCAGTGGCGGTGCGACTTAGAGGATGTCGCTCTCGACGTCCTCGACCGCGTAGCCAAGCTTTTCCAGGCCGTCCTCGAGGTCGTTCGGCAGCAGCGGAATGCCGAGCAGGTAGCTTGCCGTCGAATTGGTCTTCTCCTGCCGCGCCATGGCCACCGCTTCGTCGAACTCCTCGGCCTCGTAAGTGCCGCGACCGACCCAGGCAAGCGCCACCAGATGCGCCTGCTCGTCCTCGTTCAGCGCGTTGATGAAACCGACCAGTTCAGGACGGACGGTGTCACCCGGCAGGAACTCAAGCGCATCCGACGCTTCGCCGTCCGATCCGCTGCCATCGTCAGGGTTCATCACTGCGACCTTGGCATCGTACTCGCGCGCCTTGATGATGATGTGTGCCACCTTCTCCGGGGCGATCTCCAACATGATCCGATGTCCTTTCAGGCTCGCCGTCGCGCCATCGCAACCGACTCAGAAGGAAATCGAGCAAGCGCCGCCTAAGTTCCCTGGCGCGAACGTCATGGATTGGAAAACTGGTGCCGTTGCGTTCGTCGGCCGCCCGACGGCGTTCAGCCGAGAAAGGCGCGAATATCGCGAAAGACGGCCTGGAACATCTCCGGCGTCAGCTTGCCGGTGTTTGTATTATAGCGCGAGCAATGATAGCTGTCGAAAAGTGTGATGCCGTTGCCGACGTCATGCCGCGCGCCGTGCCCAAAGGGGAAGGCGGCGCGGCGGGCGCCCAGCGCCGGCAGGACACTGTCGTGGGCGATGCGGCCCAGCGCCATGATCGCGGTCAGCCGCGTCAGCGACTCCAAACGGGCCGTGAGAAAGCTGCGGCAGGTCGAGATTTCGGCCGGCGTCGGCTTGTTCTGCGGCGGCACGCAGCGCACGGCGTTCGTGATCATGCAATCGCGCAACCGCAACCCGTCGGACGGATCGGCGCCATAGCTGCCGGATGCGAACCCGAATTCGAGCAGCGTGGCGTAGAGCAGGTCGCCGGCGAAATCGCCGGTGAACGGTCGGCCAGTGCGATTGGCTCCCCTGACGCCCGGCGCCAGACCGACGATCAGTAACCGCGCGTCCGTACTGCCCCATGAGGCCACCGGTGCGTTGTGCCACGTCGGCTCAGCGGCGCGATTGGCCATGCGATACGCGACGAGGCGCGGACACAGCGGACAGTCGCGGTCCGGCTCAGCCGATCGCGCCGGCTGCGCCAGCCGTTCCGCACCCGATGCCGCCATCACGCCCGCTCTCCCGCTCAAACTTCCTCGGGCAGGTCGTCGTGATCCTCGAACTCACCCGGCCGCTGATAGGAGTCCCGGCGGCCCGCATACGGCCGCTCGGCGCGCACCTGACGTGAGGAGGTGTCGCGGCAGATGAACTCTTCCAGATCCGCAAGATCGACGAACTGGTCGGCCTGGCGCCTGAGCTCGTCGGCCACCATCGGCGGTTGGGTTTGCAGGGTGGAAATCACGCTGACCCGGCGCCCTTCCTCCTGCAGCGCGGCAACCAGCGACTTAAAATCGCCGTCGCCGGAAAACAGCACGATGTGATCGATGGATTTGGACAGCCGCATGGCATCTACCGCCAACTCGATGTCCATGTTGCCTTTGATTTTGCGGCGACCGGTGGAATCCGTGAATTCCTTGGTCGGCTTCGTCACCATCGTGTAGCCGTTGTAGTCGAGCCAATCGATCAAGGGCCTGATCGATGAATATTCCTGATCCTCGGCCAACGCGGTATAATATAACGCGCGAATGAGCTGGCCCTTCTGCCGAAATAAAACAAGCAAACGCTTGTAATCGATATCGAAACCCAGCGCTTTTGCTGTCGCGTAGAGGTTCGCGCCGTCGATAAACAGCGCAACTCTCTCATTGGGATAAAAATGCATTCGTCACCTCGGGAGCAAATCTAGGCGTTGCACTCCCCGCTTCTGGCTGACAACGCGTGATCGAAATAGAAGATACGCCACTAAACCCAGTCGGACATCGACCGAACGCACGAAGTATCCAGGATGATTCGGTTCTTTTTGACAGATCGCACTGCGCACCTCAAAGAAAACATCCCATAAGAACAACTGAATCTCGGCAACGTAATGAGCTGCGTACTGATTAGTTTTGGGTCGAATCTCGTCGGCCCCTGGGGGGCGCCGCTCCGCACATTCCAGGCCGCGATCCGCGAATTGAAGCAGATCGGCTTGGAAATCAAACGCGTATCGTCTCTCTATGAGACCGAGCCGCTGGGCGGAAATTGGCAGCCGCCCTACCTTAACGCGCTAGTCCTGGCAAAGACCCAAGAAGCACCAGCAACTCTACTGCGGCGCCTGAAACAGGTCGAAATGAAGGCGGGCAGGCGCAGCCGCGCCAAGTGGTCGCCGCGTCCGCTCGATCTCGACATCCTCGACTTCGAGGGCCAGCATTACGGCCGCCCTGCTGCAAAACGGGAGCGGGGGCGGTTGATCCTACCCCATCCTGAACTGCACAAGCGGGCGTTCGTACTGGTGCCGCTGGTCGAAATCGCACCCCATTGGCAGCATCCCGTGCTCGGTATCAAGGCGAGCGTCCTGCTGGCCGGGTTGGGGTCGCAACGTCGCGGCGTCCGGCGAATCCTTGATTCTCGATGGCATTCATGCGAAAAGGGACGATCCTGAGACCAATAGGTCAGGTCGGGCAGATATTGCGCGCCCGGCATTTCCTGATTCGAGAGGGCAAAAACGATGGCGCGTGTCACCGTCGAAGATTGCGTGGACAAGGTCCCGAACCGCTTTGAGCTGGTTCTGCTGGCGGCCCACCGCGCACGCTCGATTACCAACGGCAGCCCGATGACTGTCGAGCAGGAAAACGACAAAAATCCGGTCGTCGCCCTGCGGGAAATCGCCGACAAAACCATTCCGCCGGATGACCTGCGCGAAGGCCTGATCCACTCGATCCAGAAGAACGTCGAAGTCGACGAGCCGGAAGCTGCTTCCGCCCCGATCATGACGCCCGATCGCCGCACGCCTCTGCTGGGCCGCGACGACCAGTCGAGCGACTCCGTTGTCGACTACATGACGGAAGAGCAGCTCCTGCGCGGCATGGAAAGCCTGACGCCGACCGAGCCGTCCGCTGCACTTGGTGGAAACGGCGGTGGTGGCGGTGGCGGGAGCGGTCGCAGCGGTCGCTAAGACTACCATCAGCCCGGCCTTCAAGCGTTCGCGCGCCGAAGCCGGGCAGTTCGTTCACGCAGTGCGGCCCCCGCGCATGCGTCCTCCCGGAGAAGGGCGCAACTCATGATGCGCCAATACGAGCTCGTCGAGCGCGTCCTCAGCTATGATTCCAAGGCCGACGAGGCGCTGCTGAACCGCGCCTACGTTTACGCCATGAAGGCGCACAGCCATCAAAAGCGCGCCTCCGGCGATCCGTATTTCTCCCATCCTCTTGAAGTCGCTGCGATCCTCACCGAGCTGAAGCTCGACGACGCGACCATCGCCACGGCGCTGCTGCACGACGTCATCGAGGACACGGAAGCGACGCGGGCTGAAATCGATCAATTGTTCGGCCAGGAGATCGGCGCGCTCGTCGATGGCTTGACCAAGATCAAGCGTCTCGACCTCGTCTCCAAGCGCGCGCAGCAGGCCGAGAACTTCCGCAAGCTGCTGATCGCCATTTCCAGCGACATCCGCGTCCTGCTGGTCAAGCTGGCGGACCGCCTGCACAACATGCGAACGCTGGAGCACGTCAAGCCGGAGACGCGCGCCCGCATCTCGCAGGAGACGCTGGATATCTACGCGCCGCTGGCCGGCCGCATGGGCATGCAGACCCTGCGCGAGGAGCTGGAAGACTGCGCCTTCCGCTGGCTGCACCCGCAGGCCTATCACACCGTCACCAATCGCCTTGCCAGCCTGCGCGAACGCAATCGCGGTATCGTGGAGGAGATCAAGAAGGCGCTGAACACCAAGCTGGCTGAAGCAAAAATCGCCGCCGAAGTTCATGGCCGCGAAAAGAAGCCTTACGCGATCTGGCGCAAGATGCAGAACAAGCAGATCTCGCTGGAGCAGCTCTCCGATATCTTCGGCTTTCGCGTCATCGTCGATGACGTCGATGATTGCTACCGGGTGCTTGGCGTCGCACACATGACCTGGCGCACGGTACCCGGCCGCTTCAAGGACTATATCTCGACCCCGAAGCAGAACGGCTACCAGTCGATCCACACCACCATCGTCGGCCCGCGCCATCAGCGTGTGGAGCTGCAGTTGCGCACCCGCGTCATGCATCACATCGCCGAGTACGGCGTCGCCGCACACACGCTCTACAAGGATCCGATCAGCACAAACGGCAGTGGCGGCGCTCAAACGACCTACGATAAAGAGACCGGGCCGTACATGTGGCTGCGCCGCCTAGTCGAGACCCTGCTCGACGGCAGCAATCCCGAGGAATTTCTCGAACATACCAAGCTCGAGTTGTTCCACGATCAGGTATTCTGCTTCACGCCGAAAGGCCGGCTTATCGCACTGCCGCACGGCGCCACCGCGATCGACTTCGCCTACGCCGTGCATACCGACGTCGGCAATTCCACTGTCGGTGCCCTGATCAACGGACGACAATTGCCGCTCGCTACGGCTTTGCGCAACGGCGATGAGGTCCATATCCTGACGTGGGCCGGCCAAACACCGCCGGCCGCCTGGGAGCGTATCGCTGTCACCGGACGCGCTCGCTCTGCCATCCGCCGCGCCTCGCGCGACGCATTGAGACGCCAGTACGCCGAGCTCGGCCGCAGACTGCTGATGGCGCGTTTCAGCCGCTCCGACGTGGTCTACAGCGACGACAAGATCAAAAAGGCGCTACCCCGCATCGGGCAAAAGACCGTCGAGGACGCGCTGGCGGCCGTTGGGCGCAGCGAACTGGCAATCACCGACGTGCTGCATGCGGTGGCTCCTGAGGTCGACATCGACACGCCAAACGTCGCCCATCGCCCCAAGAGCCGTCAGGACCGGGCGGAAGGTCAGGAGGGATGGTTCAACCTCAGCAAGGTCATGGGGCTGAAATTCCGCCTTCCGCGCGACATCGGCGATGAAACGCCCAAAGCAGCCGGCGGCGTGCCGATCCGCGGATTGCGCAACGATGTGCCGGTCAGCTTTGCCGAAGGTGGTGCTGTTCCGGGCGACCGGATCGTCGGCGTCCTGCTGCCGGGTGAGGGCATCCGCATCTATCAGATCCATTCGCCGCAACTCAGGGATTTCGAGCAGGAAGGCTGGATCGACGTGACCTGGGACGTGGATCCGGACAGCCCCGAGCGTTTTCCAGCCAAACTTACGGTCACGGCCATCAATGAGCCGGGTTCTCTGGCGCAAATTGCCCAGGTCATCGGCGAGTCGGACGGCAACATCGATAATCTGCGGATGGTACGGCGCGCTTCGGATTTTACCGATATGATGATCGAGGTCGAAGTCTGGGACCTGGAACATTTGAATCGTATTGTCGCTGGCTTACGCTCCAAGCCGGTCGTCAGCACCGTGGAGCGGTCCTTCGACTGAGCGAAGCCGCGCGATCATGCGGTCATACCGTTGGTGAACAGGAGAAGCAGGTAACCGATGGCCCCGAATCTGGACTCACATTTTCAGCGCTTGGGCGTCAACATTGATCACGTCGCCACCATTCGCAATGCCCGCGGCGGCCGTCATCCTGATCCGCTGCGCGCCGCGCATCTGGCCATCGAGGCCGGCGCTGATGGCATCACCGCCCACCTGCGCGAAGATCGCCG
>JAEZBU010000161.1 GCA_023426855.1 Pseudomonadota bacterium
GCCGCCTGGCCGCGCCTGGCCAGCAATTGACCGGCGCTGGCATGACGTCCACCGGTCACATCGTCGATCAGTTCCTGGAAATGCTGGCGGCGGAGCGCGGCGCGGCCGGCAATACGCTCGATGCCTATCGTCGCGATCTCACGGATTTCGCTGGATTTATCCGCTCGCGCGACGTGGATGTCGCGGATCTTCAGCGCGAGGATGTGAGTGCGTATCTCAAGAGCCTGAGCGAGCAGGGTCTCGCGGCATCATCGCGGCAGCGCAAACTGTCGGCGATCCGGCAGCTTTCCAAGTTCATGCTGGCCGAAGGTGTGATCGAGGAAGACCCGTGTGTCGGTCTCACCGGGCCGAAGAAGGCGCAGACGCTGCCCAAAACCCTGTCTGTCGCCGAGGTTGATCGTCTTATCGGTGTCGCCCGCACAGCGATTGACGGTCTCAAGGGTCGCGACCTGTTGGTTGCGCGGCGGCTCTATTGCCTGCTGGAAATGCTGTACGCCACCGGCATGCGCGTTTCGGAGCTCGTCTCGCTACCGCGCGCGGTGCTGCAGGGTGATCGTCGCGTGCTGGTGATCAAGGGCAAAGGTGGCCGCGAACGTCTGGTGCCGCTGAATGCGTCGGCGCGGGCTGCGCTGGATGACTATCTGGCGCTGGGCCAGGACGCGGAGGACGGGCTGTCGCCGGCCATCAAGACGCGTTGGCTGTTTCCTTCCAAGAGCGCCAAGGGGCATCTGACCCGGCAACGGCTGGCGCAGGAGCTGAAGGATCTGGCACTCGCCGCTGGTATCGACCCTGAACGGGTGAGCCCGCATGTGCTGCGCCATGCATTCGCCAGCCATCTGCTGGATCGCGGGGCAGATTTGCGCTCGGTGCAGCAACTGCTTGGCCACGCCGACATCTCCACGACCCAGATCTACACCCACGTTCTGGAGGATCGGCTGCGCAAGCTGGTGCTCGAACACCACCCGCTGGCGATTGGTAAACGCGGTTAATCCCGGTATCACGGTGGTTTAGGGCTGCTGGACCGCCGCGGCCCAGTGTGCAAAACTTGACTTTCTGCCCCGCCCCTGGCGAATGTCCGGGCAGATTGCGCCCGGCAGCAGCCGTAAGCGGCGCTCAACCCTCTGGGCACTCATGGATCGACAACCTATCAGGACGTACATCGAGTTTGAAAAGCCGGTCGCGGAGCTTGAAAGCAAGCTTGCCGAGCTCAGGACGATCAGCGACGGCGAGAACGCGGTTTCCATGTCCGAGGAAATCACCAAGCTGGAGCAGAAGGCGCAGCAGATTCTCTCCGAGACCTACGCCAAGCTCACGCCCTGGCAGAAGACCCAGGTCGCGCGCCATCCCGACCGACCGCATACGCTGGATTTCGTGAAAGGCCTGATCGAGGACTTCACGCCGCTGGCCGGGGACCGCTACTACGCCGAGGATGAGGCGATCATCGGTGGCCTTGGTCGGTTCCGTGGCCGCTCGATCATGCTGTTGGGTCACGAGAAGGGCTCGGATACGGAAAGCCGCATCAAGCACAACTTCGGCATGGCCCGGCCTGAAGGCTATCGCAAGGCCGTGCGCCTGATGGAGATGGCCGATCGCTTCCGCGTGCCGGTCATCACCATTGTCGATACGGCGGGCGCCTATCCCGGCATCGGCGCGGAGGAACGCGGGCAGGCCGAGGCTATCGCCCGCTCGACCGACTGCTGTCTGTCGCTCGGCGTGCCGCTGATCACGGTTGTGATCGGTGAGGGCGGTTCGGGTGGCGCGGTGGCGATCGCCACGGCCAACCGCATCCTGATGCTGGAGCACGCGATCTATACGGTCGCGTCGCCGGAAGCTGCCGCCTCGATCCTGTGGCGCGATTCTGCGCGGGCCATCGACGCGGCGACCAACATGAAGATTACCGCGCAGGACCTGGCGCAGCTCAAGGTCATCGACGTGATCATCCCTGAACCAGTCGGCGGTGCCCATCGTGAGCCTGATCGCGCCATCGTGACCACGGGTGATGCGATCGCCAAGGCACTTGCGGAATTTGACGGTCAGTCAGCGGAGCAGATCCGCAAGCAGCGTCACGAGCGCTTCCTGGAGATTGGGCGCAGCCTCTAAAACCTTGATGTGAAAAGGTGCTTTGCATCGGGGGCGGCTTATGTCCGCGCCCTGAGGCTGTCAAATTGCTGTGCGCAGAATTGCTTGACAGCGAGTCGGCCCGCCGAACAAGGTGGAAGACGACGCGAATCGTTAACCGGTTATTTACCAAGGAGGCTCAATGCTGATCGGCGTGCGCCAGGGGCACGGTGTATGAGCTTGATCAGCCTGGGGGCTAATGCGATGCGCAGCTGTCGTATCGGTTTGACGATTGCTGTTGCCGGTCTGGCCGCAGCGTGTGCGCAAGTCGAAATTCCACCACACATGCAGCCGTTGTCGAAGGATGCGATGATGCATCTCGGCAGGAAGGCGATGCGGCCCGAGCAGCCGATTTTCATCCGCATCTTCAAGGAAGAGTCGGAGCTGGAAGTCTGGAAGCAGCGCGACGACGGCCGCTTCTACCATTTCAAAACCTATCCCATCTGCAACTGGTCGGGTGATCTGGGTCCCAAGATCCGGCAGGGCGATAAGCAGGCGCCGGAAGGTTTTTATCGCGTCGCCCGCAACCAGATGAACCCGAACTCTCAGTTTCATCTGGCCTTCAATCTCGGCTACCCGAACGCCTATGACCGCGCGCATGGCCGCACCGGCGACTTCCTGATGGTGCATGGCAAGTGCAAGTCGGCCGGCTGCTACGCGATGACCGACGGCCTGATCGAGGAAATCTACGCGCTGTCGCGTGAAGCGTTCGCTGGCGGGCAGGATGGCTTCGAAGTGCATGCCTTTCCGTTCCGCATGACCGACGAGAACATGGCGCGGCATCGGACCAGCCCGCATTTCCGCTTCTGGCAGACTTTGAAGGAAGGCCACGACTACTTTGAGCTGACCCGCACGCCACCTACCGTGGCCGTGTGCGAGCGTCGCTATCACGTCAACGTCAAATGGCGCGGAGCGACACCGGTACGGCTTGATGCCGAGGGCTACTGCCCTGCATTTGATCGACCGACGCCCGCGCCGTTTTTCCCGGCAAACCAGCAGATCGCCGACGAGCGGATCGTCGCGCCGGGCCCGCGGATGCGCTCCATCGCAGCAAGCGGCACCATGCCGGCGTATGGGCTGACCAATGACAACATTGGCGGCGCGTCCAGCAATGGCAATTCGTTCAGCGCTTTGCGGACGTTCGGCTTCACGCAGTAGCGCACGACGGACCTTCTCGCGGCTTTCCGAGTTATCCCCAAGACGTGTGGCTATCCGGGCACTTAGCCCGGTCGCTGCTGGAATCGCAGACGAAAACCGTCGCGCGTTCCGCTAAAACGTCTTCAAGTGGGTCGAGAGACTTACAGGGATTCTTGATGATCGCAGCATCGTCCTGGTGCAAGCGCCTGCTGAATTCGGGACTGGTGGCAGTGCTTTGCTCTGCTGCCGGAACGCAGGCCGCGCAAGCCATCACGATTGAGCTGAAGGATGTCGCGCCGTATCGCATCGAACGGCAGCGCCAGCATGCTGCCGGCACGCTTTCGCTGCCCGGCACACCGGATGTCGGCCAACTTGCCCAGCGTCTAAACAGCAAGGGCCTGCAGGAAGGCGCGGAAGTTTTCCTCCGCATCTTCAAGGCGGAATCCGAGCTTGAGCTTTGGATGCGCAGAGGCGACCGTTTCGTCCTGCTCGATACCTATCCGATGTGTCATTGGTCCGGCACGTTGGGTCCGAAGCTCGCCGAGGGCGACAAGCAGAATCCGGAAGGCTTCTATAAGATCCGCCGCCGCCATCTTCATCTTGCCGGACGTTGGCCGCGATCGCTGAACCTCGGCTTCCCCAATCCGTTCGACAAAAGCCAGTCACGCACGGGCTCGTACATTCTGGTGCATGGCGGCTGCTCGTCGACGGGCTGTTTCGCCATGACCGATCCGGTCATGCAGGAAATCTACGGCCTCACCGAAAAGGCGATGCGGGGCGGGCAGCAGATCGTCAACATTCACGTGTTTCCGTTCCGCATGACTGACGCCAACATGGCGCTGCATGCGCAGAGCGAATGGCGCGATTTCTGGGCGAATTTGAAAGAAGGCTACGACGCCTTCGAGACGACGCACGTGCCACCGCAAGTGATGGTCTGTGACAAGCGCTACGCTGTTCAGGAGAGAAGCCCTGGCGTCGTCACTACCCCCAGCCAGACGCAAGCGGAACCGCGTCGTGGGCGCCGGGGACGGCTCGCCAGTGCGCAGGATTATGCTTGCGTGAAGCAGGTATCGGAGGCGGTCGAAACGGCTGGATCCGCAACAGAGGACGCCAGCCAATCAGCGCGCGAAACGGTTCGGGGAAATAGCTTCAGAGGGATCAGCCAGCAGCCGGCTGAGATCAGCCCTAGCCCTGCCCGGCCGACGCGACGTCAGTCGACCGCGACCGCAACGCAATCCGACGGATTTGCCGCGGAAGCCTTCTTCTATAGGCGCTAGCGCCTGCGAGCGCGCCGGCGTTATTCCAGATTCAGCCCGGCACGATCACGTCGCTCCGGCTAGTATGCTGCACGGTCAATGAGGAGACGCACACGATGATGGCACCGATCAACGGCATCAGCATGCACTATCAGGTTTCCGGGCCGCAGAACGGCCCTGTCGTGGTTCTGCATCATCCGTTGGCGACCAATCTTTCGATTTGGGATGAGCTGACCGCTGCGCTCGAACCGCGGTATCGCGTGGTGCGCATGGATGCGCGGCCATGGCCAGACCGAAGCGCCGAAGGGCGCCTACACATTCGATGTCCTGGCGGCGGATGTCATTGCGCTGATGGATCACCTCGGCATCGACAAAGCGCGCTTTCTGGGTCTGTCGATGGGCGGCATGGTCGGGCAATATCTCGGTTTGCAATATCCCGATCGCTTTCACTCGTTGTGTCTGGCCTCGACCACCAGCGCAGTACCGGCCGATGCGCTGCCGATCTGGGATCAGCGCATCCAGGCGATCGAAGCCAGCGGTACGACGAAGACCATCGTGGATGGCCAGCTTCCGCGCTGGGTGACGCCACCGGTTTTCACCACCAAACCGGATCTCGTCGCGCGCCTACGCCAGATGATCGAAATGACCCCGGCGATCGGTTATGTCGGCTGGTGCCACGCCATTCGCGGGCTCAACGTTACCGACCGGCTGATGGAGATCAGACTGCCGACACTGGTGATCGTCGGCGAACTCGATCCCGCCACGCCGCCCGCCGCCTCGGAAGTCATCCATCGCGAGATCGACGGCTCCGAACTGGTCGTCGTGCCGGGCGTCTCCCACATGCTGCACGTCGAAGATCCGGCGTCATTCCACGGTCACGTGCTGCCATTCATGCAGGCGTACGGCCCGTTGATCTGACGAGGGCTGCGGCACATGAAAAAGCCCGGCGCGATGGCCGGGCTTTGAAAGTCGTGTGCTGGATTACGAAGCGGCGACTCAGCCCTTCGCTTCCTCGCCTTCGCCTTCGGCCGGAACTTCGCCCGCCGTCGATTCGGCGAGCAGCTTGTTGGCCTGGCCGGCCCAGTCATCGCGCTCGATCTGGCCGTTGAGCTTCAGCAGCTCGTCAACGTTGGCGATGTCCTCATCAGAGAACGCTGCGATCTGGTCGAAGCGGAGAACATTGTACTTGTTGAGCTGTGCTTCGAGATCCGCGGAGATGCCGCTGATCTGCTTGAGGTCATCCGGCGAACCCTTCGGCCGCTTGAAGCCCTTGAATGCCGAGTTGAGACGCTTGGCGCGCGCATCCGAACGCTCGATGATGCGGGCTGCCTTGCCGCGACGACCGCGCAGGTAATACAGCTTCGCGCGACGAACCTTGCCGCGGCGCAGGACTTCGATGTCTGCGATGTAGGGCGAGTAGATCGGGAACACGCGTTCCACGCCTTCGCCGTAGGAAATCTTGCGAACCGTGAAGCTCTCGTTCAGCCCAGCACCGGAACGGGCAATCACGACGCCCTCGTAGGCCTGGGTGCGGACGTTGTCGCCCTCGAACACCTTCACCATCACCTTGACGGTGTCGCCGGGGCTGAATTCAGGAATGACGCGCTTCTGAATGATAGCGCTCATTTGCTCGGCTTCGAGCGTCTGGATGACGTTCATTGCTTAACGACCTCGATCGGAGATTCAATGCGCGCCAGGGTCCGCCCAGCGGACCGTAGACCCTATGCGGCAGCATTTCGGGAATTCGGGTGGCGGGTAAATAACGCAAACAGCAACCGTTGTCGACTCTTGCGTTTGGGATTGATTGTTCACTTTGCGTTCGCGGCCAGATCAGGACGCCGCTCGCGGGTCGCCTTGAGCCGTTCTGCGTGGCGCCATTCGGCAATGCGTTTATGATCTCCGGACAGGAGAATATCAGGGATGGCGCGCCCTTCCCACTCCCGCGGCCGGGTATAGAGCGGGTATTCGAGCAGGCCGTCCTCGAAGCTTTCCTCGGTGGCCGATGCATCCGCCCCCATGACGCC
>JAEZBU010000184.1 GCA_023426855.1 Pseudomonadota bacterium
TTATCCCCTACTTCGGCAGGTTTTTGCACCGTTGGCCGACGGTGCGGGCGCTGGCGGCGGCCGATCTCGATGACGTGCTGAGCGTTTGGGCCGGTCTTGGCTACTACAGCCGCGCCCGCAATCTGCACGCCTGCGCGCGGCATGTCGTGGAGAACTGTGGTGGTCGTTTCCCGTCGACCGAGGCGGCGCTGCGTGAACTGCCGGGCATTGGGCCGTATACGGCAGCCGCCATCGCGGCGATCGCGTTCGGCGAGCAGGCGATGCCGGTGGATGGCAACGTCGAACGCGTGGTGTTGCGGCTGTTTGCGGTGCGCGAACCATTGCCCGGTTCAAAACCGACGCTGCGGAAGCTCGCGGCCACGCTGACGCCGGCGTCGCGAACCGGCGACTTTGCCCAGGCCATGATGGATCTCGGCGCCACGATCTGCACGCCGAAGCGGCCGTCATGCCTGATGTGTCCGCTGAGCAGCCGATGCCGCGCCCATGCGGAGGGTATCGAGGCAACGCTGCCGGCCAAAGTCGCAAAGATGGCGCGCCCCACACGGTTCGGCGTCGCCTTCCTGGCGCTGCGCGAGGATGGCCATTTGCTGCTGCGCAAGCGCCAGGAAACCGGCCTGCTGGCACGCATGATGGAAGTGCCGAGCACGGACTGGGTGGAAGACGGCAGGGTGGTGAAGGACGCGCTGCAGGCCACGCCGGTGCGGGCGGACTGGTGGCAGGTCCCTGGCCAGGTCGTGCATGTTTTCACACATTTCCGCCTGGAGCTGATCGTTTATCGGGCCATCGTGCCGGCCGACAGCGCGTTGACCTTCTGGGCCGACAGCGGGCGCTGCCGATGGGTGCCCCGGCGGGCGTTGGATCGCGAGGCCTTGCCGAGCCTGATGCGCAAAGTGATCGCACACGGCCTGCGCGAAATGTAGGTGTTTCGCCTTTTGGTTGTTCTGTGTGTTCTCGGACGTTAGGCCCACTCAGAGCACTCTTGCTGTCGTGCTGATGCCCGCAGCGAATTTCAAATATTAACAATCAGTTACTTTGGGTGTGTGGGCTTTCCGCATGCTGATGCATCACGGCCACTATTGCAACTTATGCGTGCAGAAGCATGGACTCTGCACCCGAATCGCTGGCTAAAGTAGGGGCACATTGGTCGCGGCGAGTTGATGCGTTCCGAGATAGCTCGACCCAATGCGAATGGGGGCACACGGATGAACACATCAGATCAATGGGAACAGCTCGATGAAACAACTCGCAGGGCTTACGGCTGGTGCGCTTGCACTGGCCGCCGCCTACTGTGGTACGGCGGCAGCTGACGGTATGCCACGGCGCGCGGTGGCGGCGCCTCCTCCACCTCCTCCGGTCGTGCAACAGCGTTGCGCCGGTCCCTGGACCGGTTTCTACATCGGCGGCAATCTTGGCGTGGCGCACTTGGACGGCGAATTCAAAGACCACGACCGGTTCTATTCTGATCGCGGTCGGTTCAGCGACGACGACGACGGCTTCACTGGTGGTGTCCAGGCAGGCTACAACCTGCAATGCGGCAGCGTCGTGTTCGGTATCGAGACCGACATCAACTGGGTCGATCTCGGTAACGACAATCATCGGAAAGGGTACGATTACGATGGTTTCCGTCACGGTCGCTCGACCGACTGGTTCGGCACCACGCGCGGCCGTATTGGCTGGACCAACGATCGTCTGATGATCTTTGCCACCGGTGGTGTCGCCTACACCGACATCGGCCATGACTCACGTGGCTGGGGTTATGATGGCTACGGCGGGGGCTGGGCCGAGCACCGCGGCTCGACGGGGTCGGACTTCGGTTGGGTCGCTGGTGGCGGCTTCGAGTGGCTGCACTCGCCGAACTGGACCTTCAAGGCCGAGGCGCTGTGGATCGATTTCGACAGCGATTCACGCAAGGATCGGATGGAGTTCGACAAAGGGCCGTGCACCTCCTGGAAATGCGGAGGTTACAAGCAGTACTACGATAAGGATAAGCGCTTCAGCAACGACGACTCGATGTGGGTTGCTCGCATCGGCATCAACTACAAGTTCGGCGACCGCACCCCGGTCTACGAGCCGATGAAGTAAGACGACACACTTTTGAAGAGAGAAGAAGGCCGCAGGGGAGATGGCGGCCTTTCTCTTTTTTGGGCCCCTGGAAAGCGGGCTTGATTACTCAGCAGCCATCATGACCGGACGATCGCTGAGGCCCAACTGCCGCTTGGCCTGTTCGCGCAGCGCATCGATCGGCTTGAGTTTTCCCTCCGCCTCGAAGTGCCAATACGTCCAGCCGTTGCAGGCCGCTTTGCCCTGAACCTGGGCGCCGAGCCGATGGATCGAACCCTGCGCGCCCTGATAGGCGAGGGTGCCGTCGGCCTTCACTTCCGCTTTGTACTTACGGCGCTCGTCGAAGAGCTGCACGCCGGGTTCCAGGATGCCGAGCTCGATGATGGTGCCGAACGGTACGCGCGGCTCATTGCGCTTGGAGCGGGTGGTTTCAAGCGACGTCGGACCCAGCGGCTGCACCCGTGCAATGCGCTCGGTGGCAGCCTTCGCGTAGTCCGGATCGCGCTCGATGCCGATCCATTTGCGGCCGAGGCGCTTGGCGACTGCGCCGGTGGTGCCTGTGCCGAAGAATGGGTCGAGTACCACATCGCCGGGATTGGTGGTGGCCAACAGAATGCGATGCAACAGCGCTTCGGGCTTTTGCGTCGGATGTGCCTTGCGACCGCCTTCGTCCTTGAGGCGCTCCGGTCCCGAGCAGATCGGGAACAGCCAGTCCGACCGCATCTGCAGGTCGTCATTGCTGGCTTTCATGGCCTCGTAGTTGAAGGTGACGCGTGAGCGCTGGCTGGCGCCGGCCCAGATCAGCGTTTCATGCGCGTTGGTGAACCGCTTGCCGCGGAAGTTCGGCATCGGGTTCGTCTTGCGCCAGATCACGTCGTTCTGGATCCAGAAGCCCAGATCCTGCAGCGCGACGCCGAGGCGGAAAACGTTGTGATAGGAGCCGATCAGCCAGATCGCGCCATCGCGCTTGAGAATGCGCCGGCATTCCTTCAGCCAGGCGCGCGTGAAGCGGTCATACTCAGCGAAATCCGCAAACTTGTCCCAGTCGTTATCGACGCCATCGACGCGCGAATTGTTCGGGCGAAGCAGGTCGCCTTCGAGCTGAAGATTGTACGGAGGATCGGCGAAAACCAGATCGACGCTGCCGGTTGGCAGTTTCGCCAACTCTTCAATGCAGTCGCCGAGAAGGATGCGATTGAAACGGGAAGACGAACTCGTCCGATGACGCAGGACCATGACCAGAACTCACCCAAACACATGACGCCACGCGCAGGATGATGAGGCATCACGCGCCTCACTATCCTCAGCTCTCACAGTTAACAGACGGTTAAGGCTAGGATTATGTCGGAGCCCGTGGATGCTGGATTTTCTT
>JAEZBU010000319.1 GCA_023426855.1 Pseudomonadota bacterium
ATCAGCGGGTCCAAGGTTCGAGTCCTTGTACACCCACCAATCGGTCGGGCGGAGCGTAGCGCAGCCTGGTAGCGCACTTGCTTCGGGAGCAAGGGGTCGGGAGTTCGAATCTCCCCGCTCCGACCAATTAAACCGCCGGTTTGAGAATGGCGGTTTTGAGTATGCTCCAGACATCGCCCCACAAACCTGTTGCCAGCGCATGATCATGCGAACGGTGTGTGATCGTCCGGCGTCGGTTCGCAGCTCTGTCGTATGCAGCCGCCGATCACAATCGTGTCAGTGCAAAATTGACTCACCCGGCGCGAATTATGACCTAAGTTGGGCATTGGAACCCGTAGCAAGCTTGTCCGGACCCGGCGCATCCGATTAGGTATGCTTCGGAAACACTGTATTGCAGCACTGTGCCGCTGTGGCCGGAAGACGACTTCGGGGGAACAATGAACCTTGCCAGGACAGCATCGCTCGGCATCCTGATCGCGGGCATCGGTGGCGCTGCGGTAACCACTGAGGCCCGTGCGCAAGCAGCTTGGTCTGGTGGTTCGCCAGTTTTCCAGAGCGACGTCGAGGCGCGGCAGCAGCAACTCGAAGCGCAGCGGGCTGAGCGCCGTAAGACCTATGGCAACATGGTCTACCCGAAGTACATGGATGGCGGCGAGAAGCCGAACATCGCGCCGGAAAAGCCGCCGATCGTCTATCTCGATAAAGCAGAGAAACCCGGAACCATCATCGTCGATACCGGCGGTCGCATGTTGTATTACGTGCTGCCGGGACAGCGCGCCTATGCCTATCCGATCTCGGTCGGCCGCGACGGTTTCACCTGGACTGGTACCGAGCGGGTCAGTCGTATCGCGGCTTGGCCGTCCTGGACGCCACCAGCTGAGATGCGCCAGCGCCAGCCAGGCCTGCCGATCACGGTTTCCGGTGGACTGCTCAATCCGCTCGGCTCAAAAGCCTTGTATCTGGGCAGCACGATCTATCGCATTCACGGCACCAACAATGAGCGCTCGATTGGCCGTGCGTCGTCGTCCGGATGTTTCCGCATGATGAACGCGCATGTCGAGCATCTGGCGACGATCGCTAAGATCGGCACCACGGTGCGGGTGGTCTCGAATTACTCCGGCGGCGTGAATACTGCACCGCCGCTTTCGTCGCTGTTCTCGTTCGGCAGCAGCGCTCCCACTGCGGAAGTACAGGCGCGCCCGAAGCGCACGCGGACGAACTGAGCGCTGCCACTGCCGTTCGGCATCGTGAGTGCTCTCATGAGGGTGTAAAGTGGGGATTTGCGGTCATGCGCAGATCCTCGTTGTTTAGGCCGTTATCATAGCCAAGCAGGGCGGAAGTTACCGGCTGGCATGACGGAAGCCGCATGTTTCGTGGCCCCGTCAGTCCATGATGCAACATTGGCGGCCTGAGTTCGGCTTACTTCTTGCCCGCGCGCTTTCCGGCATCGCCGCTGCTTGCAGCGGGTGAAGCTTGCTGGGCGTACGTATGCTCCGGCGCCGGAAACGCGCGTGATTTGACCTCGCTGGCATAGCTCGCGAAGGCCTGATCGATTGCCGGTGCAATCGCCCCGAACGTCTTGACGAACTTCGGAACCCGCGGCGTCAGGCCCAGCATGTCGTCCATGACCAGGATCTGGCCGTCACAGGCGGCCGAAGCGCCAATGCCGATGGTCGGAATGCCGACCGCCTTGGTAATGCGGGCAGCCAGCGGCTCGGCAATCGCTTCGAGCACCACGGAAAACGCACCCGCATCGGTCACAGCCCGCGCGTCATCCTCGATCGCTTGCCCGGTATCGACCGTACGTCCTTGCGCTTTGAAGCCGCCCAAGGTGTTGACCGATTGCGGCATCAGGCCGACGTGCGCCATGACCGGGATACCGCGATCGACCAGAAAGCGGATGGTATCGGCCATCAGGTGCCCGCCTTCGAGCTTGACCGCGCCGCAGCCGGTTTCCTTCATGATGCGCACGGCGCTCCGGAACGCCGCCTCAGGAGATTCCTCGTAAGATCCGAACGGCAGATCGACGACCACCAGCGCGCGACGCGTGCCCCGGACGACGGCCTGGCCGTGCGCGATCATCTGGTCGAGCGTCACGGGAACAGTGGACTCATAACCGTGCAGCACCATGCCGACGCTGTCGCCGACGAGCAGGAAGTCGACATGAGGATCGGCCAGCGCGGCCATGCCGGCGAGATAAGCGGTGAGCGACACGATCGGCTCGCCACCCTTGCGGGCGCGAATGTCAGGGGCAGTGATGCGCCGTACGGCGCTGCTGGGTGAGGCGTAGGCCATGTCATCCAAAGGTTTAGTTGCAAATTGGCCAGGGTTGTCGCCCCGCGGGCCGCGAAAATCAACTGGAAGAGGGCATGGATCACTGAAATGCTGAAAGCACATCTGGGTCGGCAATGGGCTTTATGCCAGGGGAGCGCGTATGAGCTGAGTAGCGCTGAGAGCGCCCTATCTTTGGATCCAGCGGGCGCGCTGAACGGCCAGCCGAGCCAGTGGGCGAGCCAAAGGTGGCAAAGTATAGGAATGAGACGCGCGACAGAGGCTTCACAAGCCCGCGGGTTCAATTCTAAGATGCAGGCCGCCGGGGGGATCTGGGGTCGAGGTTGACACCAATCCGACGCGGAGAAGCCGCTTGTGGTGGTGTCGAGATCTCAGGGAAGAACATGAAAAACGTGTCGCGCATACTGGCAGTTGCCATGGCGGTCGGCTTGGTCGCGTCGGCGGCGGAAGCCCAGGAGAAGCTCAAAGTCGGCGTGATGACCACGCTGTCGGGTCCGGGGGCGGTGCTCGGGCAGCAGTTGCGTAACGGCTTCCAGCTCGGCGTGCAGGAGTTGGGCGGCAAGCTCGGCGGCCGTGACGTCGAGATCATCGTGCAGGATGACGAGTTGAAGCCGGACGTTGCCGTCGGCAAGACCAAGGCGCTGGTTGACCGCGACAAGGTCGATTTCATCGTCGGTCCGATTTTCTCCAACATCGCCGGCGCCATCGTGAAGCCGGCCACCGACGGCGGCGCGTTCCTGATCAGCCCGAACGCGGGCCCGTCGAACCTCGCCGGCAAGGAGTGCAATGCCAACTTCTTCGTGACCTCCTACCAGAACGACCAGAACCACGAAGTTCTCGGCAAGTACGCGCAGGATGCGGGCATCAAGAAGGCCTTCATCATGGCGCCGAACTATCAGGCGGGTAAGGACTCGCTGGCCGGCTTCAAGCGCCACTTCAAGGGCGAACTGCTGGATGAGGTCTATGTGCCTCTGAACCAGCTCGACTATTCGGCTGAGTTATCGCGCATCGCGACCGCCAAGCCGGAAGCCGTGTTCGTGTTCCTGCCGGGCGGTATGGGCGTCAATTTCGTTAAGCAGTTCCGCCAGGCAGGCTTGGCGGATTCGGTGAAGTTCCTGTCGGCGTTCACGGTCGATGAATCGACGCTGCCCGCGCAGCAGGATGCCGCGATCGGCTTCTTCTCCGGCAGCAACTGGGCGCCGAACCTCGATACGCCGCAGAACAAGGCCTTCGTTGCCGCCTACGAGAAGGCGTTCAACGCGGTTCCGGGCAGCTACGCTTTCCACGCCTATGACGCGGCACTGCTGATCGACAGCGCGCTGAAGGCCACCAAGGGCGACACCGCCAACAAGGATGCCGTCCGGGCGGCCCTGAAGAAGGCTGACTTCCAGTCGCTGCGCGGCGCGTTCAAGTTCAACACCAACAACTATCCGGTGCAGGACTTCTACCTCGTCAAAGTCGCCAAGCGCGCTGACGGCAAGTTCCAGACCGAGGTGGTGCAGAAGGTGTTCGAGAACTACGCCGACGCCTACGTAAAAGATTGCGCGATGAAGTGAGCTACGTGAAGCTACCAGAGTTCGCGGCACTTCCTGCATGCGGGGCAAGCATCGTCTTGCCCTGCATCGCGTAACCGACATGTCGACAGCCCTTTTCATCGTGCAGCTCCTCAATGGGCTGCAGCTCGGCGTGCTGCTGTTCCTGATCGCGGCGGGGCTGACGCTTGTTTTCGGAGTCATGGACTTCATCAATCTGGCGCATGGCGTGCAGTACATGCTCGGCGCCTATCTCGCCGTCATGTTCTACGGTTTGACGGAAGGCTTTCTCCTGGCGCTGATCCTGGCGCTTGCCACCGCGCTGCTGTTCGGCTTGCTGCTGGAGTTCGTCGTGTTCCAGCACCTCTATGCGCGCGACCATCTCGACCAGGTGATAGCCACGTTCGGCATCATCCTGTTTCTGAACCAGGGCGTGAAGCTGGTGTGGGGTGCGGCGCCCCTGAACCTACCGATCCCAGAGATGTTCTCCGGCTCGGTGCGGCTGATGGATGGACTGCTGTATCCGATCTGGCGCCTCGTCATCATCGGCTCGGGGCTGGCCGTCGCGGCGCTGCTGTACGTGCTCGTGACGCACACCCGCGTTGGCATGCTGGTGCGGGCGGGCTCGACCAACGCGCCGATGGTGTCGGCGCTCGGCGTCAACATCCGCCGCCTGTTCATGATCGTGTTCGGCTTCGGCACCATGCTGGCCGGGTTCGCCGGTATCATGATCGCGCCGATCCTGTCGGTTGAACCGGGCATGGGCGATACCATCCTGATCCTGGCGTTCGTGGTTATCGTCATCGGCGGTATTGGCTCGATCCGTGGCGCGTTCCTGGCGGCGCTGCTGATCGGTCTCGTCGATACCCTGGGGCGCTCCTTCGCAGTCGACATCATGCGGCTGTTCATGGGGCCGTCGCAGGCGCGCACCGTCGGACCGGCGCTCGCTTCCATGATGATCTATCTGCTGATGGCTGTGGTTCTGTATCTGCGTCCTGCCGGTCTGTTTCCGGCGAAGGGGCGCTGACATGGCTGATATGACAGCCCCCGCAACCGCTTCCGTCCCCCTGCTGCGGCGGCCGGGCATCATTCTGCCGACGGTTCTTTTCTCGATCTTCGCGCTGGTGCCCGTGGTCGCGGCGATGACGAGCGAGTCCTACGCGCTGAGCCTCGTCACCCGCGTGATGATCTTTGCCATCGCCGCGCTGGCGCGCGACCTGATCGTCGGCTACGGCGCACTGGTCTCGTTCGGGCACGCCGCCTTCATCGGGCTCGGGGCTTATGCCGTCGGCATCCTATCCGCGCACGGCATCAACGACACCTTGATCGCGCTGCCGGTGGCGCTGCTGGTTTCCGGGCTGTTCGCCTATATTACCGGCGCCGTCTGCCTGCGCACCAAGGGCGTCTATTTCATCATGATCACGCTGGCTTTCGCGCAGATGGCCTTCTTCACGGCCGGATCGTTGGCGCCCTACGGCGGCGACGACGGCATGACCATCAGCGGCCGCAGCACCATAGCCGGACTGCCGCTGCTGGCCAGCGATCGCGCCTTCTATTTCGCGGTGCTCGGTTGCCTCGTGCTGACCTACCTGCTGTGCCGCAGCCTGATCGCATCGCGGTTTGGCCGCGTGTTTCGTGGCGCGCGCGAAAACCCGGCACGCATGGCGGCGATCGGTTTCAACGTCACCCGCTACCAGC
>JAEZBU010000395.1 GCA_023426855.1 Pseudomonadota bacterium
CCGGCGGCAAGCGCTCGCTGTGCACGCCACGCGATGCTGAAGGATGATGCGAGCCGGCCTTCCGGGCCGCTCGGCATCCTCGCCGGCAACGGCCAGTTGCCGCTGGAAGTCGCCGATGCCGTCCAGGTCGGCGGACGTCCTGTCCATATCGTAGGTCTCGAAGGCGATGCCGATCCAGGCATCGCGCGTCATGCCCATACCTGGGTCAGCATTGGCCGTATTGGCGCGATGCTGCGCGCGTTTCGCGATGCGGGTTGCCGCGACCTCGTCATCCTGGGTGGCGTACGCCGGCCCGATTTCCGTAAAATCCGGCTCGACCTCGGCTTCTTCCTGAATCTACCGGTCATCTTCAAACTGATGCGCGGCGGCGATGACAGCGTGTTGCGCCGTGTCGTCGGATTCTTCGAGCGCTCCGGGTTTCGTGTCGTCGGCGCGCATGATGTTGCGCCGGGGTTGCTGGCGAAGTCGGGCCTGCTGGGCAGCTTCGCGCCGAAGCCAGACGTGCAACGCGATATCGAAACGGGTCTGGCTGTGATCCAGGCGCTCGGTAGCGCCGATGTCGGGCAAGCTGTCGTGATCGCAGGTGGCCGTGTGGTCGCGGTGGAGGCCGCGGAAGGCACCGACGCGATGCTGGCGCGGCTCGCGCGCTTGCGCGGCGCGGGCCACGGCGGAGCCGGTGGTGCTCTGGTCAAGGCGGCAAAGCCAGGCCAGGAGATGCGTGTCGATCTGCCGACCATCGGACCGGGCACGATTGCCTCTGCTGCCGCTGCCGGGCTGGATGGTATCGCGGTGGCCGCGGGGCAAGTGCTGCTGGCCGATCGCGCTGCATTGCATACGCGCGCCGATGAGGCCGGGCTGTTTCTGTTTGGCGCGGAGCCCGGTGCAGAGGCCGCACCGTCATCAGGTCGCGCCGGTGATGTCATGCCGGTGCTGCTCGGTGGCAAGTCCACGCCGCAGGATCGCAGCGATGCGGCGCGTGCGCTGACGGTGATGCAGGCGATGACCCGTTTCGGTGGCACCGAGGCGGTAGTTGTTGCGCGACGGCACGTGCTGGCGGTCGAAGCAGGAGAGAGCGCTGCCGACGTGATCCAGCGCATCGGGCAGTTGCGGCAATGGAGCGATAGCGGATCGCGCCGCCGCCGCGGTGTGGTCGCGCTGCGGGCGGCAGGTGTCATCGACGCGCAGCAATGCGTTGATCAGATCGCGGCGGCGGGTCTAGCCGGTATCGTGCTGTCGGATGTGTCGGCGGAGCAAACGCAGGCTGTCGTTCGCGCCGCTGTGCAGCGGGGGATCAATGTGATGACGGAAACCGCACACGCAAAAGCGGACACGGACAGGCCATTGCGGATCTATCTGATTGCTGGCGAGCATTCCGGCGACGCGCTTGGCGCCAGGCTGATCCCAGCTCTGCGCGCCCGTCTCGGCGATGGGATGGTCATCAGCGGTGTTGGCGGCGAGGGCATGCAGGCGGAGGGGCTGAAAAGTCTATTTCCGTTGTCGGATGTCGCGGTGATGGGTCCGCTGTCGATCCTGCCCAAACTGCCGCGCATCATGAAACGCGTTTATCGCACGGTGGATGATGCGATAGCGGCTGATCCCGATGTGGTCGTGATCATCGACAGTCCCGAGTTCACGCACCCCATCGCCAAGCGCATCCGCAAGCGCCGCCCGGATATCCCGATCGTCGATTACGTCAGCCCGTCTGTTTGGGCGTGGCGGTCGGGGCGGGCGGCCAAGATGCGGCGCTACGTCGATCATGTGCTGGCGCTGCTGCCGTTCGAGCCGGATGCGCATCAGCGCCTTGGCGGGCCGCCGTGCACCTATGTCGGCCATCCGTTGATCGAGCGGTGGGATTGGCTGCAGGCGCTCGAGACCAAGCCGCTGTCGGATCGGCTTGGCCTCGATCCAGCCAAGCCGGTGCTTCTGGTGCTGCCGGGCAGCCGGACGTCCGAGGTCGGTCGTCTCATGCAGCCGTTCGGCGAGGCGGTGCGGCTGTTGCTGCAGCGGGGCGTTACGCCGGAGGTTGTCATTCCTGTGGTGCCGCATGTTCGTCCGCTGATCGAAGCGGCTCTGGCGTCCTGGCCGCTGCGCCCGCATCTGATCGAGGGTGATGAGGACAAGTTCCGGGCCTTCAAGCTTGCGCGCGACACGGGCGGTGCGGCGTTGGCCGCATCCGGCACGGTGACGCTGGAACTGGCGATGGCGGGCACGCCGATGGCGGTCGGTTACCAGGTGGACGCGGTGGCGGCGAAGCTGCGCTTCCTGGTCAAGGTGAAGTCCGTTGTGCTGGCCAATCTGGTGCTCGACGACAACGCGTTCCCGGAATTGCTGCAGGAGGAATGCACGCCTGAGAAGCTCGCAGCAGCTCTGGCGCCGCTGCTGGCGGATACGCCGGAGCGCGAGCGGCAGGTGGACGCGCTGGCCCGCATCCCCGAGCGGATGCGGCTGGTGTCAGGCACGCCCAGCGACAAGGCGGCGGACATCGTGATCCGGGCCGCGACGACGCGCCGAGGCTGAGAAGCGACCAGGGATTGCTGAGCGTTGGCCGCTGACGCATGCACGGGACGCCCGCGCTTGACTGCGTCTCGCCCGCAACTTCTGCGTGTGCGGATTGCTTTCGGGACTCGTCGCACCAGCGTCGTAGGACTAACATTCAATGTATCGTGTGAGTCGCTGGCTGCGCCGTCAGGTGCCGGTCAGTGTCTGCCAGCATATCGCCTTGAAGTAACATCAGGATCGGGTCATGCCGCGCAGCTTGTCGAAACCCGAGATCGTGTCCGAGACATGGGGCGAGCAGCCCCTTACGCTAGGGCGTCTGGTTCTGGTCGTCGCGGCCGAACACGCCGGGCCAGGGTTGCTACTGACGGCAGTGCGGCGGCGACTGACCGATCTCTCCGACATCGAATTTCCCAAGCTGATCACGACGCGCCGCAATGGTCCGAGCGATGCAGAAGCCAGCCTGACGCGCGAGGCGTTCCAGGATCTGGAGCGGGACGGCCATTTTCTGCTGACCTGGAACGCGGCTGGCCACAGCTTCGGCCTGCCGATTGCGATTCGCGCCAAGCTGGACGAGGGCCGCACGGTGGTGATCGCGGCGCCCGCCGACATCGTGCCGGAATTGCATGAAAGTTGCCCGGAGCTGCACGTCGTGCGCCTGACCGGTGGCGTCGACAGCGCACGGCGGCAACTGACACCGCAGGCCTGCCTGCGCCGCATGATGGGTCCGAAACTTGCGAAGCGACTGGAAGGCCAACGCCTGCGGCCGCGTACCGATGCGATCAGCGGCGCCGACGACATGGCCACGGCCGTGCGCGCGCTTTCAAACGTTCTGTCGCGCATTTCGGAGGAACGCAACGGCCCGGAACCGCTGTTTGCCCGCGATCGCGCTGGCCCGCCTGCGGCGCTCTGACCACTACGGAGCATTGCTGTTCCAACCCAACCGTCCTAAGCATGCCGTTGCGCGGTCGGGATTTGGGCGATCGCGGGCCGACGGGACTTCATGTCGCTTTTCCTCGAAATTCTCACGCAGGTTACGCTGCCGATCATCACGCTCGTCGCGTTGGGATGGCTGCTGCAACCGCGTCTGAAGCTGGATGTTGGCAGTCTCAACCGGCTGCAGGTCTACGTCGTGATGCCGGCGTTCCTGGTGCACTTCCTGTCGAGCGGAAAACAGCCCATCGCCGAGGTCTGGCCGGTGGTCACCTTCGGCGTGATCCAGTTTCTGATACTGATCCCGTTGGGCTGGATGCTGGTCGTACTGTTTCGCATGCGCCGCTCGCTGGGGCCGATGATGGGGCTCGGGACGGCCTACGCCAACGTCGGTTTTTTCGGCATTCCGGTGACGCAGCTTGCCTTCGGCTCGGAGTATCTGCTGCACCAGTCGGTGTTGACGGCGCTGATGGCCGTCCTCGTCTGTACGGTCGGGGTGTGGCTGCTGGCGCCGAGTGGTGGCAGCAAGCTGGGCAAGTTGAAGAACGTTTTCGAGACGCCGCTCATTCCCTCGGTGGTGCTGGGGTTGAGCCTGCGCGGCTTCGAGGTGGAGTTGCCGGTCGTGGTCAGCCAGCCGCTGCAATTCCTGGGGTCGATCTTCACCCCTCTGGCGCTCTATACGCTCGGAGCACAGGTTGCCTCGGCTAAGGCGATGCGCATCGAGGCCGGGCCACAGACGCTGATCATGCTGCTCAAATTCCTGGTGTCGCCGCTGCTGAGCTGGGGCATCTGTGTCGCCATGGGCTTGCCGCCTGATGTCACGGCGGTGATCGTGGTGGCGGCTGCAACACCGGTCGGCGTGCTGATCACAATATTCGCCGCCGAGTACAAGACGGAGCCCGAGTTCATATCCACGGCTGTGGTGATCTCGACCGCGCTGTCGCCGCTCTTTGTCACCGGGTGGATAATTGCGATGCGATTGGTGTAAGGCGAGCGGTACGCGCCATTGCAGGTGACTGGCGCAATCGTCTAGGGTTCGCGGCTTGGCAGGTATTCGCCACGGGAGGAGAGATAAGAAAATGATCGAACTGCACACGTGGTCGACGCCGAATGGGCGCAAGGTTTCCATCATGCTGGAGGAAGTGGGGCTTCCCTACAGCGTGCACCCGGTGAATATCGGCAAGAACGAGCAGTTCAACCCGGCCTTCCTCAAGATCAGCCCGAACAATCGCATTCCCGCCATTGTCGATCGCGACAACGGGATGTCGCTGTTCGAATCGGGCGCTATCCTGATGTACCTCGCCGAGAAAACTGGAAAGCTTTGGCCGAAGACCGGCGAGGCGCACTGGCGCACCGTCGAGTGGCTGATGTGGCAGATGGGTGGCTTCGGGCCGATGCTCGGACAGGCGCACCATTTCCTCAAATTCAACGTCGGCAAGGCGCCGTATGCCGAGGAGCGCTACGCCACCGAGACCAAGCGTCTCTATGGCGTGCTCGATCGGCGGCTGGCTGAGGTCGAATACGTCGCCGGCGACTATTCGATCGCCGACATCTCGATCTGGCCGTGGGCGTCCCGCTTCGAGTGGCAGCAGATCGATCTCAACGAGTTTCCCAACGTGCTGCGCTGGTATCGCGCCATTGCCGCGCGCCCGGCCGTGCAGAAGGGCTATCACGTGCCGGTTCAGCAACCCTCCATTCCGATGCCTTGAACGCAAGGGCCATCGGCTCCGCAATCACCAATCGCATCATTGCAGACAAAGGAAACACTCATGACTGACAGAAACTTCTCCGGCGTCA
>JAEZBU010000415.1 GCA_023426855.1 Pseudomonadota bacterium
GAACTCGCAACACGCGGACAAACCTCGATCGATGGGCTTGAAGCAAAGTTTCGCGTCGATTAGGGTATCGTCGCGAGTGAACACGTTGAAGCCACCGTTGGCGACAGCCTTCTGAAAGCGGTCGGCACAATCAGTCTGGCGTCACGCCAGCTTGATCTCAGGCTGCTGCTTGATGCTGCACCGGCCGCCGCGGCACGGGCCCAGGTCGCAATTCACCCGGATATCCTGCTGTTCCAGGGGCCGTGGTCCGCGCCGAGCATCCAGATCGAACGCTAAATCACGCAGTCATCCGAACGTTGGGCAACTCTCTGACGCGCGTCCGTGCCAGACCCGCGTTTTGAATGCGCCTGAGTTGCGCGCCGCAGTCATTCCGCCGGTGCCAGGACCGCGAGATCGCTATCGGCACCAGCGGAATGCCCGCGCAGCAACGCCTACATGCGCCGCCGCGGGCCGGTGTCGATGTGGAACAGACCGCCGCCATAGTGCTTCAGTCCACCGACGGCGCCACGCAGATAAGCCATCGCGCCCCTGACATTGCCCCGCACGCGGAAATCGGCGGCACTACCGGTCAGGTGATAGGACTTGCGAGCACCACCGACGCGACGATTATGACGTGGGCTCCGACAAGTCGAGTTTACGGTAACAGCACCGAAGTTCGCCGCCACATGCGCAATAACAGTGCGCAGACTCGACGCCAGACATCCTGAATTGGCGGCCCAGCGAATGCTTCCACCGCCTGAAAGACTGCCCGCCGGCGCCGCGGCCTTCGGTTCCGGCGCCAGCGCGGCGCGATGAACGGTCCGGCTGCGCTTCTTCGCACGCGGACGATGGCTGGGTGGAAGAGCGGCACCAAGTTTGCGAGGCGCACTCAAGGTACGCTGCGCTGATGGCGCCGTGAAACTCAAGGTGTTGTCGCCATTCCAGACCACGCCTTGCGCATGGCTGTCGGAGGGTGCAGCGACCAAAGCAACCAGTGCTGATGCGCCGGCGATGACGAGAGCCTTGCGAACATCCGCGCCGGCTCGAACAAAGCGCGAGCAGAGTCCGCGCGCTGATGACATGATTGTCATAGGTAACCCCCATGGAATGCCCGTCTTAGATCTGGACGATCGACAGGCCACGACCTTCTGATGCTGGCCGTATTGCTTTCCCCGCAAAGCGAGCCCTAACCACAAAAGAGCGTGATTGCTCCGCGTTTTATGGGCAATGGTTAACGTGAAAAGTTATGGTTGAGGTTTTACTTCGAACCGGCGTGAATTTACTTCACGGTGCCAGTATTGGTGCACGCCCGGCGCGGACCGGCCCACGTGTGTGAGGCGATACCGCAGAGGAGACCGTCTTGACCCGGCCTGTCGGATGCTCCGACGCCCTCTCGAGTGGTGATCCGTTTAGAGATTGGTTGTGTCAGCAATTTGGCAGCCGCACAGATTACGACACCAAGCTGCGAAGCATCATCTGGCCGCGATCGGATGCGGCAGGAATCCCCACAGCGTCGCAAGGCTCAACAGGCCTGCCGCAAGCAGCGCGGATTTCAGCGCGAAATCCAAACACGCATCGCGACGTGCCGAGCTGATGATTGTCTGGGCGATGGCCGCACTTGGTCGATCAGTCGGCTCCAGCAGCAGCCACAGCTCTGTCCGCTTGTACGGAGTGACGGGTGCCCGCCACGCCATGAGCATCAATACGAAACTCATGAGGAGGCACGAAAAGCCGCCGGCCCGCAAAGATATAGCAAGATCACCGGCCAAGCCGATCATGGACGTTGCGATGCCCAACATCGCAAATCCACATCCACGCGCTATGCACGTAAACGCCAACTGCTCGACTTTGCTCATTGCTACCTCACTACCTCTCAGCGACCCGCCATTTCATGGGACGGGTCATGCGAGCTAGGACCGGCAATAAGGAAATCTGGTCGGTGACCGGTGCGGACGCAAGGGGGGACACGATGGAGCAGCGAAAGCGCACCGCCGCTATCAAAGCAGCGGACGATCGCCAGCTCGGCTATTGAAACGCGAATAGTCTGGTGTGCTAACCGCTCGCCAGGGCACGAAATGACGGCAAAGCCAGGAGTATGGTGCAACCGAGCCATATGCCGAGTGAAACTGGCGTACTCTCGCGCCGGCCAGCCAAGCGCTCGTAGATTGCAGCAGGCACGCCGGCAATCAGCAACGTCATCAGCGAGATGAAGGTCGAGGTCAGGTAGAAACTGACCAATGGCGTCGCGAGGATCGTACCGGCAATGAACGGCCTCACCAGGATGAAGATGGGGTCGAAGTACGGCGAGAAGTGCATGCCGTTGACCAGGGAAACAGCAGCGGTGGCGACGAGCAGTACGTCACGGCGCAGCATGTCGTCTCTGTTGCCAGCGTCGGCCATCGTCAGGCTCCCGTCGTCGGCGACATGCCTGCTGCAACGCAGGTCAAAAACCAGAACAAGCGCGCAGCCATCAGCCATGCAATGGCAAAAACCATCACTACACCGTTCGGCACAACCGCCGGGGTGATGGTGCGCACGGCTTTCAAGACCGGATCGGTAACGGATGCGAACACCCGCAGGATGACTGCGTCAGGCCGATTGCGGAAGAACAGCGACAGCACATAGCGCCCGATCAGCGTGTAGATGAGCGCCGCGAGGATCATATTTGGTATGTGAAAATACCAGTAGCTTATGAAGCTGTCAGAGACTGACATCAGACCTTCCGGCTACGACACTGCCTGGCTCTTTTGCAGAAACGAAGAGCGGGGCGCAAGGCCCCGCCCTCTCTCATCTGGTGATATTCGCCCCCGGCTCAATGTGCCGGCAGAACCGCATCCTTGTCGCGGATGATGGTGTCGCCGCGCGGACGCCGCGTAGCATCGACCATATCCTGGATCTCCTTGGACGGCGGCGCCGTCACCAGGGACACGATCCAGATCGCGGCAAACCCGACCGGCAAGCCGAAGATCGCCGCCGAGATATTGCGCACGCCCCACCAGCTCGCGATGGTTTGAGCGTGGCGATCCAGCGCGATGTACGCTGCCTCCTTGGCATCGCCGGTCGCACCCATCCACGCAGCTTTCAATTCTGCGTAGCGGGCCGCAGCCGCAGGCGTCGCGTTCGAGAGCCATCCCCACATATCGTAGAAATGAACCGCGAAATAGCGCGTACCAACGAGGTAGTACACGCATACGCCGAAGCCGAGGATCATCCCCACGATGGCGCCTTGCGTGTTGGCCCGCTTCCACCAGATGCCCATGACCAGCGCCGGGAAGATGCCCGCTGCTGCCAGCGAGAACGCCCAGGCGACCATGGATAGGATGTCCGCGGGTTTCGTCGAAGCCGTGTAAGCAGCCGCGATAGCCACGATCAACAGCAGCATGCGAGCCACGATCAAACGACGCTTCGTGGGCGCATTGCGGTCGATCATCTTGTAGTAGATGTCATGCGACAGTGCGTTGGCGATGGCGAGCAGGAGCCCGTCCGCCGTCGAAAGCGCGGCGGCTAGGCCGCCCGCCGCAACCAGACCTGCAATCACGTACGGCATGCCCGCGATCTCCGGGGTGGAGAGCACGATCACGTCCGTATTGATGTTCAGATCCTGAAGGCGCAGAACGCCAGTATTGCCCGCAATCTTGCCACAGGCCGCAACGACGGCATCGACAGCCGTGGCATCGGCACCGCAGATCTTCACAAGCCCGAGCTTACCGTAAGTGTAAATCCACGCGGGCAGGTCGGTGAGCTGCGTGCCGTTGTTGATCAGGGTGTAGACTTCCAGCTTGGAGAACGCCGCATAAGCCGGTGCGGTGAAGTACAACAGGAAGATGAAGAACAGCGACCATGCCACCGAGCTACGCGCTTCACGCACCGACGGGGTGGTGAAATAGCGCATCAGGATGTGTGGCAGGGAGGCCGTACCGACCATCAGACAGAAGATCAGCGAGAAGTAGTTCAGCGGATCGTACGTCGTGAATGGCTTGATGTGTGGTTTAGCGAAACTGCCGTCGGCAGTCGTTGCGGCCAACTGCTTGGAAGCCATGCTCTGCTCAAGCGAGGCGATATCTGCCAGCGCCTGACCATAGGTCAGCTGCGGAAGCGGCAACCCATATTTCTTGGCGGACAATATGACGACCGGCATCAGGTACGCCACGATCAGCACGATGTATTGTGCCACCTGAGTCCAGGTCACAGCCTTCATGCCGCCCAGCATCGAGCACAGAAGAATGCCAAGTAGGCCGACATAAACCGCAACCGTGAAGTCGATATCGAGGAAGCGAGAGGCGATAATGCCGGTCGCGAAAATCTGCGCCGTCACGTAGGTGAACGAGCAGCAGACAAGAACGATAACGGCAAGAAAGCGCGTGAAGTTTCCGCCATAGCGTTCCGAGAAAAAGTCCGGCACCGTGAATGCACCGAACTTGCGCAGGAACGGCGCAATCAGAATTGCGACGAGAACGAAACCGCCAGTCCATCCGAGCACGAATGACAAGCCGTCGTAGCCGAGCAGGAACAGCGTACCCGCCATACCGACAAACGACGCACCTGACATCCAGTCGGCGCCCGTCGCCATGCCATTATAAAGTGACGGAACGCGACGACCGGCAACGTAGTATTCGCCAACTTCTGCGGTTCGCGACAGAATACCGATGACGGCGTAAACAGCGAGCGTCAGAAACACGAAGCCGTAACCGATCCAGCGGTTCGGCACGCCCATCTGCTCTAGAATAGCCAGTACGATTACAAAGGCGAAAAAGCCGCCCGTATACAGTCCATAAATCTTGCCGAGGTTGGAGATAAAATCCCCTTTCGCGGCCTGGGTTTGTTGAGCCATGACCGTTCCCTCACTCGTCCTCAGCCACGCCTTCTTGGCGATCGATCTTGTCCTGCGCCGAAGCGAAGTAGAAGAGCATCACGACGAAAGCGATCAGGGAGCCCTGCGCGGCCATATAGAAGCCGAGTGGGAAACCAAGGAAAACGATCGAATTAAGCTGGTTCACGAACATGTGGATGAAGAAGCCGAAGAACACCCACAACACCAACATCGTCCACATCAGTCTACTGGTTCGTTCCCAGTATCTGTCTTCGCCCTGCTGTTGCATCGGTTGTCTCTCCCAAAAGCGAGCGCTTGAACGCGGTTTCATCTTGGGGGGAGCCGCAAATCACACCTAACGTCGAAACGTACGTTCCCCAGACGCGAAAGGTTAGTGTTCTGCATAGACCGCATAAACCCTGACTTTAGACTGATCCGCGCGCATTTATTGCGATACTATCGACGTGTCGGGAAAACCGGATTTTGCATGTGCAAATTATTTTACTGCACATGCGAAATGAAAAAATGTTCGTGCCCTTCCTGATACTTGCATCGATTCAAAAATTTGAGAAACGATCCGAGGGGGAACGTTCATGTCGAAATCGAATTACTCGACCCCATTGATCGCGCTCGATGCCGTCGTCCTCGATCTCGAGACGACGGGCTTGGATGCCCGAATCGCGAGAGTGGTCCAAATTGGCGCCGTTCACATTCGTGAGGGGCGCATCGAAAAGGATCGAGCGCTCGATCAGATCGTTGATCCAGGAATTCAGATACCCACAACCGCGATTTCAATTCACGGTATTACCGATGAAATGGCTGGTCGCGCGCTGCCTTTCAAAGGACGCCTGGACCAGCTCGAAACGTTTCTCGGCGACGCAATCGTCGTAGGGCATACGATCGACTATGACCTCACGATCCTGGAGCGTGAATACGCGTTGGCGGATAGGATCTGGCGCCCACCTCATGCGCTCGACGTTCGCCTCCTGGCCCGCATCGCAGCCCCGACACTTGTCGATCACAGCCTCGACCGGCTCTGCGAGTGGCTGAACGTCTCCAATGAGCGAAGGCATTCGGCAATCGGAGACGCAGTGGCGACGGCTGAGGTTTTCCTTGCTCTCATCCCGATCTTGCGGGAGCGAAATATACGCACATTGGCAGAAGCCGAAGCCGCCGTAAGGCAGCAGGCGGAAGCGGACGCACGACATGCAGGTGGCTTCGCAACGGCATCCCTTCCATCGGTCTCAGCGCAGTCGCGGCCCCTGGTGCGCATCGACAGCTTTCCCTACCGGCACCGCGTCCGCGATGTGATGAGTACGCCGCCTGTTTTTGCCGACGCACAAACGTCGGTCCGGGACGGCATTCAAATTCTCATCGAGAAGGCGGTGAGTTCGGTCTACGTGCGCGATCCGAACGGTGTGGTCGGCATTGCGACCGAACGAGACATGCTCCGCGCCATCAATGCGCAAGCCGAAGCCGGCCTCGATGCGCGGCTCGGCGAAATCATGAGCAAGCCACTGCAGACCGTGCCCGAGGACGCATTCGTCTATCGCGCCATCGGCAGGCTTGATCGCCTCGGTTTTCGGCATCTGGGCGTTACCGACGCGCGCGGGGAAATCGTCGGCGCAGTGACGACACGCAATCTTTTGCGCCATCGGGCAACGGCAGCCGTCATGCTCGGTGACGAAATCGATAGCGCGCCGTCGGTCGCGGCGCTGGCGGCCGCGTGGGCCAAACTTCCACTCATGGCCCGGAGCCTGATTGCGGAGGATGTCGATCCGCGCGTCATTGCAGCCGTCATCAGCGCGGAGATTCGCGAGTTCACGCGTCGGGCCGCCCAGCTCGCCGAGGCAAAGCTCTCAGCCGACGGACTGGGGTCGCCGCCCTGTCCCTATGCCGTCCTCGTCCTCGGCTCGGCCGGACGTGGCGAGAGCCTGCTGGCCGCGGACCAGGACAACGCAATCGTTTACGAACGCGGCGACGAAAGCGGCCCGGAGGATCGCTGGTTCGAGGCTTTGGGTATCGAAATGTGCAACGCGCTACACGAGATCGGTGTGCCGCTGTGCAAGGGCGGCGTCATGGCATCCAATCGGGCGTGGCGCATGAGCCTGAAAGACTGGAAACACACGGTGGATGGTTGGATCCGCCGGCAACGGCCGGAGGATCTGCTGAATGTCGATATCTTCTTCGATGCGCTCACCGCGCACGGAGATGTCGGCCTTGGCGAGGCCATCTGGAACTACGCCTACGCGCGCGGCCAGCGTGCACCCGACTTCATCAAACTGATGATCGAAGTCGCGCGCCAACGCGCACCGGCATTCACGCTGTTCGGCAACATCCGAGTCGACGAAAAAGGCCGGGCGGATCTCAAGAGATCTGGTCTTTTGCCAATTTCGACCTGCGCACGCGTGCTGTCCATTCGCCACGGCGTTCTGAAGCGATCGACGCCCGAACGGCTGCTGGGCATTGCAGCCAAGGGGATCGCATCACCCGAAGAGATTGATGGCATCATCGAAGCGCATCGAACAATCCTGGGCACTATTTTAGACCAGCAACTCGCTGACACCGAGTTCGGCTCCCCCCTCTCGACGCGCATCAACCCCGACCGCCTTGGCAAGTCCCGAAAACGCGCGGTTGCCGCTGCGCTCGGTAAGGTCGATTCGATTATCGATCTCGTCAGTGAAGGGCGGATGTGATTAGTCTTCGCTCAAAGTCTGGATTTGTTGCCCAATCCTGAAATTTGCCGTGACACTCTAACTGCTGAAAGAGGTCGGCTCATGTCTCGGTATCTCGCGGGCTGCATAGTATGTACCGTATTGGCGATTGGCTCGGCCGCAGCGGATGTCGAGCCGGAGATCGGCACGACCGTTGCCGTCAAAAACCAGGTTCTGATCCTCGCGGAAGAGAACAAACGCCGTCTGCAGAAGGGCGGCAAGGTTCATCAGAACGAGGTCGTCGAAACATCCCGGTCTGCATCTGCCGAAATCCGCCTGCTGGACGACACCAAGCTCGCGGTCGGCCCCAGCGCCCGCATCGTACTGGACAAGTTCGTCTATAACGCCTCGGCGACACCGGGCGCCATCACCGTCCATCTCACCAAGGGCGCATTCCGCTTCATCTCCGGCAAAAGCCCCAGCCAGTCCTACGAAATACGTACGCCGACTGCCTCTATGGGCGTGCGCGGCACCGTGTTTGACGTATTCGTGGCCGAAAACGGCGAGACGGCCGTGCTCCTGCACGATGGCGCCGTCGATGTCTGCGCTGAGCCCAGCAGTTGCCGCCGGCACGACACCGTCGGCCGCATCGTGCACGTCAACCTGCAACGGATCGTTTCCCTGCCGCTGCCCTGGGACGGAAGTTTCATGCGTGGAATCGGCGCCGCGACCGCGTTCCCATTCCTCGGCCGAAGGCTGGCGATCGACCCGGTGCGGCGCCTGCAGCGCGCCGATATCCTGGCACCCGTCGATCGCGCCACCCGTGGCATCACCAAGCCGGTCAAGAATCTGAACAAGGCGCCGCGGCAGCTACAGCGGACGCTGCCCATTCGTCCGCCGTTCTGAAACCAGACTGGCCACGCGACGTTATCCGCGCGGCGCGAAACTGGCCTCCTTGGCCTTCAGCAGCGCCACCAGCACCGAATTGACCGGCGTCGCGATGCCGACCTTGGCGCCTTCGCGCGGAATCGCGCCGTTGATATTGTCGATCTCCGCCCGTCGCCCGGCGAGATGATCAAGCAGCATGGACGGCCGTGCATTGGGGATTTTCTGGCCGAAGGCGCGGACGTAGGCGACCGGATCGTCGAAATCGAGCTTGATGCCGCGCGCCCGGGCGACGTGAAACGCCTCCGCTCCGCAGGCAGACGCAATGCTCCAAGCACTCGGGCTGGCCTGCACCTGGCCGATGGTCAGGTGAGAAATCGCGCACGGTCCGGAATAGGTGCAATTGCAGATCAGCTTTTCCCAGACCATCTTGTGAATGTCGTCAAAGGTCAGAACCTTAAACGAACCGGCGCGCCAGGCTTCGGCCACCGCCTCCAGCCGATCGGTCATGCCGCCGTTCATCTCGCCCAGGCGCAGGAATTCCATGCCGTTGTGATGGGCGTGGCCGGGCCCTTTCATCGACGCGCCGAAGCCGCCGACGACCCCCATCATGATCCGATC
>JAEZBU010000425.1 GCA_023426855.1 Pseudomonadota bacterium
GGCGTCACCGTCGTCATGGGGTTTCCTCCTGGTTTTGTGTTTTGTTTATTTCAGCAAGCCACGGCCGGCGAGATTGCGCATCAGGTCCGCGGTGCCGAACGTCCACTGCGGCGCCTGATCGGCCGTCGTCATCCGGTTTGTCAGGCAGCCGAGTTCCGCCGCCTGGATGGTGACGATATCACCGACTTTGTGCGTGAAGCCTGCACCCTTTTCACCGCGATCCTCCGTCGGCGCGAACATGGTGCCGAGATAGAGCACCGCGCCGTCGGGATACTGGTGGGTCTTGCCGATCAGTTCCGACACCAGGTCCGCCGGATCGCGCGCGATCTCCGACATGCTGGACTTGCCACTGAGCTTAAAGCCATCGTCGCCTTCGACGATCAGGTTCACGTCCATGCGGCGCACGGTATCGAGATCGAACGTGTCGTCAAAGAAACGGATGAAAGGCCCGACTGTGGCGCTGGCGTTGTTATCCTTGGCCTTCGACAGAAGCAACGCGGAGCGCCCCTCGAAATCGCGCAGGTTGACGTCGTTGCCGAGCGTCGCGCCAACGATTTTGCCGGTGGACGACACCACGAGAACAACCTCCGGCTCCGGATTGTTCCAGGTCGAGCGCGGATGCAGGCCGGCGTCCATGCCGTGACCAACCGACGACATCGGCTGCGCCTTGGTGAAGATCTCCGCGTCCTCTCCGATGCCAACTTCGAGGTACTGCGACCAGGCACCCTGCTCGATCAGCGTCTGCTTGAGAGCCAGGGCCTGCGGCGAGCCCGGCTTCAGCCGCTTGAGGTCACCGCCGAGCTGGTTTTGCACCTGGGCGCGAATGGCCTCGGCCTTTTCAGGAGCACCCTTGGCCTGTTCCTCGATCACGCGCTCCAGCATCGAGCGCGCGAACGTGACGCCCGCGGCCTTCACCGCCTGCAGATCGATCGGCGACAGCAGCCACGGCTTACTCGTATCGCGAACAGCTTCCGGCGTATTGGCCAGAATGTCGGCCAGCACACCGATCCGCTCACCGCCTGTCCGCACCACTTCTGCAGGGGATTCCATTTCGGCCAGGTCACGCATCGTCGGCGCGGACGCCGTAATGTCGATCACCCCATCCGCCCGGATCGCGACCACCGATGGTCCAATGCCAGGGCGCCATACCCTACCTGCAAGGGCGCCGCGTGTGCCATCGTGCGGCAGCGTCGCTTCCTCCGACATGATACCTTGCATAGGCGACATTTCCTTCCTTGGCTTCGAGCTCTTCACGCGGCGCTGCCCGCTCTGTCACAAAGCTATAGCGCGCCTTTAATTTTTCGCTATTGTTACGTATACATTATTTGGAACACTACCAGTTGCGCCGAACCTAGGACGTTTGGCCGTCGGCGCAAAGCTCGAAGACGACGAAAAAACAAAACCAAGGAATGCCACCAGATGCAGTCGAACGCACTCCAGATCGCCGTTTATGCTGGCGACGGGATTGGCCCTGAGGTCATCACACCCACGGTCGAGATTCTCAAGCAGCTTGAATCCCTGGTCGGCGGCTTCAGCCTTGCGTTCACGGACTATCCTGTCGGCGCCGTGTGCTATCAGAAAACCGGCGAGGACATCTCCACCGCGTCGTTTGAAGCCGCCCGCAAGGCCGACGCCATCCTGCTCGGCGCAATTGGTCTGCCCGATGTCCGCTTCCCGGACGGCACCGAGATCCGCCCGCATCTGCGCATGCGCGACGAGTTCGGTCTGTACGCCGGCGTTCGCCCGGTGAAAGCATATGCCAACACCCCACGCCGCCTGCTCGACGAGCGCGCCGCCAACATCGACCTGATCATCCTGCGCGAGTCGACCGAAGGCCTGTTCTTCTCACAGGGCAAGGGCGAGGTCAGCCACACCGAAGCCCGCGAAACGCTGCGCATCACCCGCGCGACGACAGAACGGCTGTGCGACGCGGCCTTCAAAATCGCCCGTCAGCGCAAGGCGCGCGGCGGCAAGGGCAAAGTCACCTGCGTCGACAAATCGAACGTGTTCCGCGCCTACGCCTTCTTCCGCGAGATCTTCCGCGAGCGCGCCGCCCTGAACCCGGACATCGAGGCGACGTATGCCTATGTCGATGCCATGGCACTCGATCTCATCCGCAAGCCATGGGACTATGACGTCCTGGTGATGGAGAACATGTTCGGCGACATCCTGTCGGACCTCGGCGGCGGTCTCGTCGGCGGCATGGGCATGGCCTCGTGCGCTGAGCTGGGCGACGAACATGGCCTGTTCCAACCGGCACACGGTTCGGCCCCGGACATCGCCGGCCAGGGCAAAGCCAATCCGCTCGCGACCATCCTGTCCGGCGCGCTGATGCTGAACTGGCTCGGCGAACGCCACGGCAATCCGAGCATGAACAAAGCCGCCGACATCCTCGACAGTGCCGTCGAGACAGCATTCGCGAAGGGACGCCTGAGGCCGATGGAGTTCGGCGGCGATCAAGGCTCGAAAGCCGTGACCGAGCAGGTCATGAAAACCATCGAAGAACTGGCTGCGGCACGCTGAGGGGCTGTTTACCTCTTACCTGCGATTAGGCACAATATGACGCAAACGTCTCATTCCTCGTAACAGTCGGGGAGAGTCCAGGATGCAACGAGACCGTCACGACACCGCCGCGGCAGGTATGACCGCAGTCGACGATGCCGCCGATCTCGAGCGCATGCCTCAGACTTTGCGCGCGTATCGCGAAATCCGGCGGCGTATCCTCGATAACGATATGCCGCCGAATGCCCAGTATCTCGAACAGGAGCTGGCCGACGCGCTCGGCATGAGCCGCACGCCTGTTCGTGAGGCGCTGATCCGGCTCAGCGATGAGCGTCTGGTCGAAGTTCGGCCGCGCCATGGCGCGCGCGTGTTGCCGGTGTCGGTCGACGATATGCGCGAGATCTACGAACTGCTCACCGAACTGGAGGCGCTTGCAGCGCGCAACGTTGCCGATCGCGGCCTCAATCGTGATGAAATCCGCCTTCTGGAGGATGCTGTTGCGGATATGGACGCCGCGCTGGAACGCGACGACCTGATGTCCTGGGCACAGAACGACGAGATTTTCCACACGCGGCTGGTCAATCTGGCCAACAACTCACGCATGACCCAGATCGTTACGACCTTCCGCGATCAAGCTTATCGCGCGCGCATGCAGACGTTGAAACTGCGGCCCCAGCCGGTCGATTCCAACCGCGACCATGCCAATGTCGTGGAAGCCATTCGCAAGCGTGACGGCGAAACGGCAGCCTCCATCCATCGCCGGCACCGCCAGCGCGCGGGCGCGCTGCTGCTGCGCTTGCTGGCGCGCTGTGGCAGCGAGGGGCTTTAGGTCCCTCGGCGCGCACGTCCCGGCGTCAGTCCGCGGCTTCCAGCTCGGCCAGCTTCACGCGATGTTCTGCTGCAAACGCCGCAAAGCGTCCCTCGGCAATCGCCGTTCGCATGGCCGCCATCAGTTCCTGATAGAACCAGATGTTCACCCAGCTCAGCAGCATCGAGCCGAGCAGTTCTCCGGATTTCACCAGATGATGCAGGTAGGCGCGTGAATAATCGCGCGCGGCTGGACAGGCGCTGTTTTCATCCAGCGGGCGCGTATCCTCGGCGTGCCGCGCATTGCGCAGGTTGACCCGGCCGCCCCAGGTAAATGCCTGCCCGTGGCGCCCCGAACGCGTCGGCATTACGCAGTCGAACATATCGATGCCGCGCGCCACCGCCTCGATGAGGTCTGACGGCGTTCCCACACCCATCAGATAGCGCGGCTTGCTGGTCGGCAGGTGCGGCAGCGTCTGTTCCAGGGTCGACAGCATGATCTCCTGCCCTTCCCCGACCGCCAACCCACCAACCGCATAGCCCGGCAGGTCCATCGCGGTCAGCGCGTCGGCTGATTTCCGGCGCAGATCCGCGTAAACGCCGCCCTGCACGATGCCGAACAGCGCCTGGCCAGGCTTCGCCATATCCGCGAACGCACGCTTGCAGCGCTCCGCCCAGCGCAGCGACATCTCCATGGCGCGTTGCGCCTCGTCCTTTTCGGCCGGATAGGCGATACATTCGTCGAGCTGCATCTGGATATCGCTGCCGAGCAGGCACTGGATTTCGACCGCACGCTCCGGCGTCAGCATGTGCCGCGACCCATCCAGGTGCGACTGGAAGCTGGCGCCCTCCTCGGTGATCTTGCGCAAGTTGGCCAGCGACATGATCTGGAAGCCGCCCGAGTCGGTCAGGATCGGCTTGTCCCAGCGCATGAATTCGTGCAGCCCGCCGAGACGCGCAACACGCTCGGCACCCGGCCGCAGCATCAGGTGATACGTGTTGCCGAGCAGGATATCGGCGCCGGCCTGCTTCACCTGCTCCGGATAGAGCCCCTTGACCGTCGCCACCGTGCCCACCGGCATGAACGCCGGCGTCCGGATGATGCCGCGCGGCGTCACGATTTCACCCAGCCGCGCGCCGGCATCCTCAGTGATCGGCCGGTAGTAAAATCGTTCTGTCATGAATGGTCCTGAGCGGGAAACAGCAGCGACGTGTCGCCGTAGGAATAGAAGCGATAGCCGGTCGCGATGGCGTGCGCGTAGGCCGCCTGCATGGTCGGCAGACCGGAGAACGCCGACACCAGCATGAACAGGGTCGAGCGCGGCAGGTGGAAATTGGTCATCAGCACATCGACGGCGCGGAATCGATAACCGGGCGTGATGAAGATATCCGTATCGCCCGCGAACGGATGGATGCGGCCCTGTTCGTCGGCAGCGCTTTCCAGCAGCCGCAGTGCCGTCGTGCCGACCGCCACGATGCGCCCGCCAGCGACGCGCGCGGCATTCAGCGCGTCCGCCGTCTCCCGTGTGATCTCGCCCCACTCCGCATACATGCGATGTTCGCTGGTGTCGTCGGCCTTCACCGGCAGGAACGTGCCGGCGCCGACATGCAGCGTCAGGAATTGCCGCGAGATGCCTTGTGCTTCCAGCTTCTCCAGCAGACGGTCCGTGAAGTGCAGTCCAGCCGTCGGCGCCGCGACCGCACCTTCGCGTTCAGCGAACACCGTCTGATACGACCTTAGATCATCGTCCGTCGGCGGGCGCTTGGCCGCGATGTACGGCGGCAAGGGCGGATCGCCGAGCGCCTCGATGGCCTCATCGAGATAGGCGCTGTGCATACTGAAGGCGAGTTCGACCTCGCCCGCTTCGCCCTTGGCCGCGACGGTCGCGTCCAGCGTGCCGAGAAAACACACGCGCCCTTCGTGACCGAAGCGGACCACGTCGCCGACCTCCAGCCGCTTCGCCGGGCGGGCGAACGCACGCCAGCGGCTTTCATCGACGCGTTTGTGCAGATTGAACGAGACCTTCGCGGTGTTGCCAGCGCGCGTCCGGGTGCCGGTCAGCGCGGCGCGGATGACGCGGGTGTTGTTGCAGACCAGCACGTCGCCGGCCTTGAGATACGACGGCAGATCACCGACGTTGCTGTCGGTGAGTTCCGGCTGCCCGCCCGGCCGCACCACAAGCATGCGCGCGCTATCGCGCTCGGGCAGCGGATGCAGCGCGATGCGGTCCTCCGGCAGATCGAAATCGAACAGATCGGTACGCACGTCAGATTGACCTCAAGTGGGCGCTCTCAGCGCAATGCCGGCGGCGCAACGCGAGCAGCATGGCAGGACGAGCCGCCCGGCATCATTGCGAGACACGATCAGGCAGGCTCGGCGCCATCCTTGAACAGCTTGTAGTTGATCGAGTCGACCAACGCCTCGAAACTCGCATCGACAATGTTCGGCGACACACCGACAGTGAACCAGCGCTCGCCGGTGGTCTTGTCCTGGCTTTCGATCAGAACGCGCGTCACCGCTTCCGTACCGCCGGTCAGGATGCGCACCTTATAGTCGACCAACTCGACATCGTTGATGTGCTTCTGGTAGCGGCCAAGATCCTTGCGCAACGCCTGATCCAGCGCGTTGACCGGACCGTTGCCTTCCGCGACCGACCACAGCGGCTCCGCATCGCCGGCGATGAAGACCTTGACCGTCGCCTCCGAGACCGTAACCAGATGGCCGACCGCGTTGTGCCGCTTCTCGACCATCACGCGGAAACTGTCGACGGTGAAATACTGCGGCACCTCGCCGAGCAGACGCTGCGCCAGCAGCTCGAACGATGCTTCGGCCGCCTCGTATGCGTAGCCGACGGCCTCGCGCTCCTTCACCTCGTCGAGCAGCCGGCCGACCCGCGCATCGTCGCGAGGTATCTCGATGCCGATGCGCTCCAGCTCGGCCATGATGTTCGACTTGCCGGCCTGATCCGACACCAGCACGCGGCGGCGATTGCCAACGCTTTCCGGCTTCACATGCTCGTAGGTTTCGGGCTCCTTCAGGATGGCCGACGCGTGGATACCGGCTTTGGTCGCGAACGCGGCTTCACCGACATAAGGCGCCTGCCGGTTCGGCGCGCGGTTGAGGATTTCGTCCAGCACGCGGCTCGCCTGGGTCAGTCGCATCAGCCGTTCTGGCGTCACAGCCGTTTCAAAGTGATCGGCGAACTCCGACTTCAACAGCAGCGTCGGAATGATCGAAGTCAGGTTAGCATTGCCGCAGCGCTCGCCCAGCCCGTTCAGCGTGCCCTGGATCTGGCGCACCCCAGCCCGCACAGCCGCCAGCGTATTGGCGACCGCGTTCTCCGTATCGTTATGCGTATGAATGCCGAGATGCGCGCCGGGGACGACCTTGCAGACATCGGCGACGATCCGCTCGACCTCGTGGGGAAGCGTACCGCCGTTGGTATCACACAGCACCACCCAGCGCGCGCCCGCATCATAGGCCGCTTTCGCCACCGCCAGCGCGTAGGCGCGGTTGCCTTTATAGCCGTCGAAGAAATGCTCGCAGTCGATCATCGCCTCGCGGCCAGCCGCGCGTAGCGCATCGACGGACTGCGTCACGCCCTCGATGTTTTCTTCGTTGGTGATGCCGAGTGCGACGCGCACATGATAATCCCAGCTCTTGGCAACAAGACAGGTCGCGGACACGTCCGTCTGTAGCGTCGCCTGGAAGCCGGGGTCATTGGCCACCGAACGTCCTGCGCGCTTGGTCATGCCGAATGCCGTCAGCCGCGCATGCTTCAGCGCGGGCGGTGCGCCAAAGAACGCCGTATCCGTCGCATTGGCGCCCGGATACCCGCCTTCGATGTAATCGACGCCGATGCTATCCAGCACATCGCAGATGCGCCGCTTGTCCTCGACGGAGAAATCCACCCCCGTGGTCTGCGCGCCGTCTCTGAGGGTCGTGTCGAACAAATACAAACGATCGCGGGTCACAAGACGGCCTCAGATGATTTCGGCATAACGCAAAGCGATCGCGACGGCAGCGGCCACGACAGCAACTTTCAGGATCAGGTAGTACAGCCAGTGACGCCGGAACGGCGGCTGGGTTTCGGGATCGGGGTTGGCCATAGCTGACTACTCGGACGAATGACAGACAGCCTCGACGTTGTGGCCGTCCGGATCAAGCACAAATGCACCATAGTAAGCCGCGTGATAGTGCGGACGCAGGCCCGGCGCGCCATTGTTCTTGCCGCCTGCAGCCAATGCCGCTGCATGGAACGCATCGACCTCGGCCCTGGTAGCGGCGCCAAAGGCGATGTGTAGCGGGCTCGTCGCGACACCTCCAGATATCCAGAAGTACGGCTTGCCACGTCCAAAGCCTGCACCCTCGAACCCGCCCGTCTTGGCGCGATCGAGTTCCATCATCAACGACATGCCGAGCGGCTGCAACGCGGCGGCATAGAATGCTTTCGAGCGCGCGTAGTCACTGACCACGATGCCGATGTGATCGAGGACAGGCGCCTTTGTCATCGCTTGGCTTCCCAAGTCGTCACGATTTCGCCGGTCGCCTTGTCCTTAGCGTCCTTGAGCTGGATGCCCATGGCGGCCAGTTCATCGCGAATACGATCGGATTCCTTGAAATCCTTGGCCTTGCGCGCCGCCAGACGGGCAGCAACCATCGCTTCCACCTGAGCGGTATCGACAGCCAGCGGTTCGACGCCGACGTTCAGCTCCTCGCGCGTTTCGCCGCCGTACAGCCCCATGAATTCAAGTGTAGTGCGCAGTTCCGCCGCCATGTCCGCGTTGCGCCGCGCCGACTTCGCCAGACCATGCACGATCGACAGCGCGCTCGGTGTGTTGAGATCATCGCTCAGCGCCGCCACCACCTCGCTGTTCGGCGCACCGGATGCCTCAACGTCGCCAACCAGCTCCGCCAGATCGAGCAGCGTCGCGCGCGACTGCACCAGCCGTTCGGCCGTCCAGTCGATCGGCTGGCGATAGTGTGTTCCCAGCATCGCAAGCCGAACGACCCGCCCGTGCCACGGGCTGGCGCCGAACTGCCGCGTGCGCAGCAGCTCGTGGATGGTGATGAAGTTGCCGAGGCTCTTCGACATCTTCTCGCCTTCCACCTGCAGGAAGCCGTTGTGCATCCACACCTGCGCCATGAGCGGCGTGCCGTGCGCACAGCGCGATTGCGCCAGCTCGTTCTCGTGATGCGGAAACACCAGATCGATACCACCGCCGTGGATGTCGAATACGGAACCCAAATGCCGCTCGGCCATGGCCGAGCACTCGATGTGCCAGCCAGGCCGGCCGGGTGTCGCGATCCCACTCGGACTGTCCCACGACGGCTCGCCGGGCTTCGACGGCTTCCAGAGCACGAAATCCATCGCACCCTTCTTATAAGGCGCGACATCGACCCGGGCGCCGGCTTCCATCTCGTCCAGGCTTCGGTTGGCCAGACGGCCATAATCCGGCATCGCCGCCACGTCGAACAGCACGTGACCGTCGGCAACATAGGCGTTGCCATTGGCGACCAGCATTTCGATCAGCCGTTTCATGTCGGCGATATGCTCGGTCGCGCGCGGCTCAACCGTCGGCTGCAGCACGCCCAGCGCCGCGATGTCCTCATGGAACTGCCGCTCGGTCATCTCGGTGACCTTGCGGATCGCCTCGTTCAGCGGCATGTCGGGATAGTCCCGCGCCGCCCGCGCATTGATCTTATCGTCGACGTCTGTGATGTTACGGGCATAGGTGACGTGGTCCGGCCCGTAGACGCGCCGCAACAGGCGGAACAGCACGTCGAACACGATCACCGGCCGCGCGTTGCCGATATGCGCGTAATCGTAGACCGTCGGGCCGCAGACATACATCCGAACGTTGTTCGGATCGAGCGGCTGGAACGGCTCCTTACGGCGCGTCAGCGTGTTGTAGAGCGTGAGCGTCACGTTAGTCCCCTGACCTTTCTGGCGGGGCGAGGCTCTGATGTCCGGGCAAGATGAGCGGCCGCGCGCCAGCGAATAGCTAGCTCGGAATGATACCAGTGATAATGCCGCAACAGGTGCTGACGGCGAATGTCGGCCTGCGCTGTTCCATGGCGACCTTATGCGGGAGCGCACCTGCCAGCGTCAAGCCGAAGACTTCTGGAAAACCGGACTGATCCGTCCATTGCCAAATTTGCGCTGCATTGACCCGATAGCCGATGTCTCGATAATTGCGGCTTGAGGTTTGGCGGGCATCGATTCGATGTCCCACGCACCCAAGGGGATAACGTTCAACATGCGCTTCGTTCCCAGCGGGCCATCACGGAACCGCGGGCTACGCCTCATCGGCGCAGCAGCGCTGGTGTGCATGGCCGCTGCCGCTCCTGCCCTCGCTCAAGGTTGGCCGTGGAACAGCTGGGGTGGCGGTAGTCAGCAGCAACAGCGCGCCCCCGAGCCACGCGATCCGGTCTATCGCGGACCGCCACAAGGCACCCCGCAGCAGCAGTACGGCCAGCAAGGTGGCCGTTCCGCGATCTGCCTGCAGCTTGAGCAGCGTCTCGCCCAGGAAGCCAATCGCGGCTCGCAGTCCCGCGATCTGTTGCCGAGAATCGAGCAGGATATCCGGCTGACCGATCGCCAGTACCAGCTCGGCCAGCAGCAGCTCGAGCGCAACGGCTGTTACGAGTACTTTCTGTTCTCGAAGAGCCTGCGACGCACCAAGCAGTGTGTCGATCTCGCAAACCAGGTCGAGACCGCCAATCGCCGGCTGGCCGAGCTCAGCGCCCAGCGCCAGCAGCTCATGTCGTCAGGTGGACGATCTTACCAGGAAGATATCGTTCGCGAGTTAGCCCAGAACGGTTGCGGCCAGACCTACCAGCAGCAGGCCCGGCAGTATAATTCGAACCCGTTCTCGTCCATCTGGCAGGATGAAGACAGCGGCGATTCAGCGGGCGGACAGTTCGGCAACCTGCCATTCGCGACCTTCCGCACGGTCTGTGTGAGGCTGTGTGACGGCTACTATTTCCCGGTCAGCTTCTCGACGTTGCCGAACCATTTCGACAGAGACGCGCAGGTGTGCGAATCCAAGTGTGCTGCGCCGGCTGAGCTTTTCTACCACCAGAACCCGGGTGGCGACATGAACCAGGCCGTCTCGCACCGGTCGCGGCAACCCTACAGCTCCCTCAAAGCGGCCTTCCGTTATCGCAAGGAATTTGTGCAGGGCTGTTCGTGCAAACAGGCCGAGTATACGCCGCAATCCGAGCAACCGGATCGCCGGGCAGAAGCTCCGCCCCAGCAACCAGCACAACCTCGGCGGTAAACAGCTTGACCATATCCCCAGGATCGTGAGTTAGTGTGCAACACCAGGGGAAATGAACACCGTCGAAGCTGGAACACCTCGCCGTGACGGACGAGATTGCCCGAGGAGCTGAGATTGCACCGATCGGCCCCGACGATCTAGCCGACGTGCGCTCTCTGCATGCCACCTCATTCCGCGTGCTGGCGGGCCACAGCTTCACTGACGGTGAAATCTCAGCCTTCACCACGCTCGTCTACGGCACCACCTATACAGCCGTACTGTCGGAAGCGATGCAGCGCGGGCAACTGTTCGGCGCGCGCCTCGCCGGTGAACTGGTCGGCACGTCCGGATGGTCCGCCGGCGACGGTTCGGCCTCGGCGGCGCGGATTCGCTGGGTTTTCGTGCGGCCGATGTTCACCGGATTGGGGTTGGGATCCAAGCTTGTACAGACCGCAGAAGCTGCGGCACGCAAAGCCGGTTTCGATGTGCTGTCGGTCGAAGCGACCATGAACTCGGTCGAGTTCTTTGCCCGGCTTGGTTACGAAATCACATCGCACGGGGTGCGCGCCTTGACGGCCAGCGAGGGGCTGCCGGTGGCGTTTCTGCGCAAGCAGATCAAGGATGCGGCCGCCTCTCGACAAAGCGGCCGCATGATTTCGTAGGTCTCATCGTTGCGCCACGTGGCGCGCCGCGTTGCGCGGATCATCAGGCGCGCAGATGGCGGCTGACATCGCGGCTACGGCCGTAGATAATTCCCGGAATCTCAGACCGGTGGACGCCGATATCCTGCAGCATCCGGTCATCCAGCGCGTCCAGTTCGGCAATCGCCGTACGACGCTGGGCCGCTGCACGAAGCTGCCCGACAACACCCATCATCCAGGCCATAGGCCCCTTGGCATCGGTCTGGCCCTGTATTGCGGCATGGTTCGCAGCCGCCATCGATCGCATATTGCTCATTGTCATGATCCATTTTTTGATTAGCGAGAGGTCTTCAGTCGGCCACTCACGCTGTTACTTGTCGGCCGGCGGATGGAGCTTCTAGACTGATCGCTCTGCAGGACCTGTTCCTGCGGTGACAGTCACGGGAAATACGATCCAGCGCCAAACGCGTGGCCGTTCTGATCCTCAATAGTTGCGAACTCGTGACGAAACCAGCGATCCGCAGTGGACATCCTATCGCACCCCCTGCGGCAGGACCGCGCGATTGCGACAAACGTACCCGCGAGAGGCG
>JAEZBU010000054.1 GCA_023426855.1 Pseudomonadota bacterium
GAAAATTGCCGAACAGGCGGCCCGCATCGCGGGCATCCTGACGGTATTTGAGACGCCCGAGGCCACCCACATCGGCGCGGATCGTATGCGGCGCGGCATCCTTATCGCGCGGTGGTTCGCGAATAAGTTGGTGCATTTCAGGGGCAGGATGGCGATACCGGTCGATCTCTACGACGCCGATAGACTACGGATCTGGCTCACGACCAAGTGGCCGCTCGACGTGATCGGGATACCGGATATCGTGCAGAGAGGACCAACCTGGATCCGCGACACTGCGCGCGCTCGCGAGCTGATGGCCATTCTGGAGCAGCACGGATGGGTCAGGTTAGAGCCGGGCGGTAAGATGGTCAGGTCTAACTGGCGACGTAAAGCGTACACGATCGTCACGGTCGCGCCGTCATGAACTGGTGCCGTTTCGACCCAACGGCGGAAGAACAGGTCCCCGGCGATCCGCGCGGCGCGCTAACATGAGCTTGCTGCTGTAGCAAACTTTAGCAGTGCTTTAGCAGCTGCGAAATCCCGAGCTGACGGGGCTTTGGCAGCTTTCGCAACTTTAGCAGCCGCGTTGGGCGGTTTTGGCGATGACCTACTGAGCAATCGGCTCTCCGACAAAATGACCGCGAACCATGTCGGCCCCGACGGGGCAGCTTCCGATCGTTGGGCGCCCCTTGCCGAATACAGCTTCGCGCGATGCCGATGGCAATGTGGCTTTTGCCCGTGCCCGTGCCGCCAACCAGAACGACGCTCCTCTGTGTATCGAGGAACGTACCGGTGGCAAAGCTCTCGACCAACTCCCCGTTGATCGACGAGTTGTAGAAAGAGAGATCGCTTAGTTCCTTCACCAGCGGCAGCTTGGCAAGCCCCATCTGGTAGTTGATTGATCGCGCGTGCTTCGTAGCGATTTCAGCCTGCAGCAGCGCGCCGATCACCCGCTCAACGCCGTGATTGCGCTTTACGCCCGCGGTGACGATCTCATCGTAGGCGGCCCGCATGCCGGCTAGCTGAAGCTGGCTCATCAGCTCCAGGATCTCAGTGCGTTCCATGAGCCACCTCCATGACTTGAGCACGGAGGCGGTAGTAGAGCGAGCGCAGTCGGCGCGCGGAGGAACGGCGAGCCTCAGCCGCTCCGGTGTAAGGATCTGTTGCAAAGTAATTCGGCTATTGCGTATGCGGAGGTGCTTCGAGCGCCCAGCTCGGGTCGGCGCCAAATGGATGATCCAAGAAGAAGACCCAGGTTCCATCGGGCAGTCGCCGGTGAACCTCCATGCCGTGGTGATGTACCTCCGTTAGCTGGCCATCCTTGTTGATACCCTTGATCAGCCACTGGGAGCGCGTCATTGCGAAGTCGCCGGAATTGGTCGTGTGGTGTGTGATCACATCCATGTGCGGCTTCAGCCGGATGTAGTCGGCCATCGTTTTGCGGATCGCTTCGGCGCCGCGCGCGATACTGGTGCCGCCGTGCACCTCATCAACATGAACGATGGACGCCTCGGGATGGTACATGGCGGCGGCGGCCTCGACGTCCTGCGCATTGAAGGCGCGTGCGAGCCAGAGATTGCAGAGTTCGGGAGAGGGAGCGCCCATCGTTGTTCTCCTTTGCGAATGTTGGTTTATGAGCCAGCCGCGGGTTCCGGTGCGGCTGGCTTCTGTTCATCAAGGGCCGGGACGCGGAGGCCGCGCTGCACCGTCGGCCGCGCGCCGATGTCGACATACCAGCGGGCGACGTTCGGATATGGGGCGAGATCGACGCCGAGATTCGACGCGGCGGCGTTGATCCAGGGCCAGGTCATCACGTCGGCGATGCCGAACCGATCTCCAACGAGATATAGCTTCGATCCCAACTGGCCATCCAGCACCCGCAATACCCGGACGGTCTCGCGCTCAAAACGGTCGATGACCTGCGGAAGCTTTTCCGCCGCGAAGACCTTGTAATTCCAAAGCTGACCAAGTGTCGGCCCAACATGCGCCGCCTGAAACAGCACCCATTGCAGCGTGTGCTCGGCTTCGGTGCCGCTCCGAGGTCTCAGCACACCCGAGCGATCAGCAAGGTACAACAGGATCGCGCCGCTCTCGAACACCGTCCGGCTCCGGTCGGGGTCAACGATCACCGGGATCTTGTTGTTGGGATTGAGCGCGATGAACGCGGGTCGGAGCTGATCGCCCTTCTCGATGTCCACGACGTGGACGTCATAGGGGAGCCCAGTTTCCTCGAGCATGATCGAGGCTTTGTGGCCGTTCGGAGTCTGGTAGCTGTAGAGCTGGATCGGGGTCATGGTTCCACTCATCGGCGAATACGATGCAATGCGCTTCTGTCTGGGAAACAGATAGAGACGGCATTTCAGAAAGCACGTTGCGATTTCGCCAGCGCCGCTTGCAGAGCCGCAAACGGTCACTCATATTCCATGGCATGGACGACTGGAACAACCTTCGCCTTGTGCTTGCCGTGAAGAGGGCGGCGAGCCTCACCGGCGCCGCGAAGGCGCTCGGCATCGATCACTCGACGGTGTTCCGCCGCCTGAATGCGCTGGAAGAGCGGGTCGGCGTTCGTCTTTTCGAGCGGCTTCCCGGCGGGTCCTATGAAGCGACGGCCGCCGGCGAGCGAATGGCGGCGGTGGCGGAGCGCATGGAGGATGAGACTCTGGCGCTCGATCGTGACATTGCGGGGCGAGATTATCGCCCCTCGGGCCGGCTGCGCGTCACCTCGTCAGAAACGCTCGCATACCGGATGCTCACCCGGCACCTCGCGGATTTCCGAAAGGCGCAACCCGGCATCGTCATCGAGCTCATCATCGATAACCGCGTTCTCAGTCTCTCGCGCCGAGAGGCCGACATTGCGCTCAGGCCCGTACGTCCGAGGGAGGGCGATCTCTGGGGGCGCAAGCTCGCCGATGTGGGATGGACCATCTACGGCGCGCGAACCTATCTCGATGCCAATGGTGGTGCGGTTTCCTCTCCGCAGGAGGCGCTCGATCGACATCCTCTCATCGGTTGGGAGGAGGCTACCGTCGGTATCCAGGCTGCCGATTGGCTCAATCGGCAGGTTCCGATCGAAGCCTTCGCCTACAGGACCAACAGTCTCGTCAATCAATGCCTGGCTGCGAAGGCTGGGATCGGCTTGGCGTTGCTTCCCTGCTACCTCGGCGACGGCGACGCTGATCTTGCGCGCGTGCTGCCTGACACTGTCACGGAGCTTGCTGGCGAACTCTGGATCGTGACGCACGTCGATCTTAAGCGGACGGCGCGGGTGCGCGCTTTCTTTGATATCGTGGGCGAGGCCCTAGCCCGGGAACAGAGCCTGTTCGAGGGCCGCGACCAACTACGAGATTACGGCCAATTCTGAACCCGCACCGTGATGCTACGCGCATCGGATAGTTTGCGATAAAGTGGCCATTGCAGCCCATCGACTGGGGTGCCGAACACTCTACCGCTCGGAGGCTAGGCCGATCCTGATCTGAAACAAACCGCACGCGAGGTTGCGCAATCATGATTTCCCCCACGCTTGCCGAAGCAATGACTGAATATGGCAATGATGCCTACCTGCTCACGATCAGCAAAAGCGGTCCGCATACGAGCCATGTGTCAGTGCATCTGTGCGGTAACATCATTGAATGCGCAATCGGAGCCTCCGCAGCCCAAAACATATCGAGTGAGCCGAACGTCTCGCTGTTTTGGCCACCGAATGAGCCCGGCGGTTACGCCATGATCGTCAACGGCGTGGTGAGCAACAAGCGCGAGACAAGCGGCGTGAGCACCACGGAGATTACATTAACGAAGTCTGTTCTTCACCGTCCCGGTCCGAAGGCGCCCGCCAGTGCCGGACATTGCACGTCTGATTGCAGACAGCTTAGCCGCCCCAAATAACCTGTGGTGCTTCACCGTATCACGGCAATCAGGCACTCGATAAATCAGTTGGCAGGTAACAGATAGACTAAGTCGTCACGGCCCCAACGGTGGGCACGCATACTTTCATGCCTGTCATTCAGTGCATTGCTTGCCATGTCCGTCGACCCAACCGCTGCGGCCGAAACGGATGACACTACACAGGATCCTCTGCCGACAGGATTTCAAGAACCTGCTGTTCCAGCTCGGCGTAACGTGCCGTCGCACGGACTGAGAATTCCCGCGGTCGCGGCAGGTCAATATCCAGCACATGCGTGATGCGGCTGGGCGCTGACGACATGATGTGCAGGCGATCGGCGAGAAACAACGCTTCCTCCACTTCACTTGTGATGAAGACGGTAGACAGTCGCGTTTCGTCGAACAGCCCCAGGTAATATTCCTGCATCAACTCCCGGGTCATCACGTCGAGGCCGCGGAACGGCTCATCAAGGATCATCACCTTCGGCGTGTTGATCAGCGCCTGTGCGATCTCGGCGCGGCGCATCATGCCGCCGGAAAGCTGGTTCGGGTATTTGGTTTTAAAATCCCCCAGTCCGAACCGGTCGAGCAACGCGGCCGCCTGCTTCTGCGCCTCCGCCCGCGCCACGCCCTTGGAGAGCGGGCCGAACAGAACGTTGTCCTCGACCGTCATCCACGGCCAAAGCGCCGTTTCCTGAAACACGATCAGCCGGTCGGTCCCTGCCCCGGTGATCGGCTGGCCATCGATCGATAACGCACCCGCATCCGGTGCGATATAACCGGCAAGCATATGCGCGAGCGTCGACTTTCCGCAGCCCGAAGGGCCCATGACGACGTGCAGCAATCCAGGCTCGAACTGAAATGAGCAGTCTGCGATGACGCGATTGGGCGCCTCACCTTTCTGCTGAAAAGACTTCGTGATATCCTGACCGACCAGATGCCCTGCCATGGCTAACGCCTCCGTTTCCATGGCATCATGCGTGCCTCCAGCCAATCGACGAGAAACGTCGACAAAGCCCCCGCCAAGCCGATGCTGATCATGCCGATGAGCACGATCGTGGCGGTCTGGCTGACATAGCCTTCCCAGGTCAGGCGGCCGAGGCCGGAATCGCTGGCGATCATCTCGGCTGCGATCACCACGTTCCAGGTTACCGCAATGCCGAGCGTCATGCCGACGGCGATCGACGGGATCAGTGACGGCAGAATGATGCGCAGGAACATGCTCGACAGGGAAGCACCGAGCGATCGCGCCAGCCAGATGTGCTGCTGCTTGATGGAACTCATGCCCTCATAGACGTTGATCACGATGATGAAGAACGCGCCAATGAAGGTGATGAAGATGATCGAGGCCTCGGTCGTCGGCCAGAACAAGATGGACAGCGGAACCCAGGCCAGCGGCGGGATCGGACGCATCAGCTCGAATGCCGGAAACACAAGACCGTTGAAAATCCGGCTCCAGCCCAGCAGCACGCCGATCGGAATCCCGATCAGCTGCGCCAGTGTCCAGCCCCAGATCACGCGCTCGAAGCTCACCATCCAGGCCTTCCAGTAAACCGGACTGGTCAGGTAGTCGGAGACAAACGCGACCAGAACTTCAATCGGCCCTGGAATAGTCCGGAAGCCCGGCCACTGGAATGTCGACGCGGCCTGCCAGAGCAGAAAGACGCTGGCGATCGCGAGCGCCCCGCGCCAATTGAAGGCGCCGTATCGTGCGGTCCGCGCTGACATCAGGCCATTTCCTTTTCGCCGCGCTCGAACGCTTTACGTGCTTCTTCATGCACGGCGGCAATGGCCATCGACTTGAGCTGGATGAACTCAGCACTTGATTTCATCTCGCGAGTGCGCGGTCGCGGCAGATTGACGGCAATGTCCATACTGATGGTGCCGGGACGCGTCGTCATGACAAGCACGCGATCAGCCAGAAACAACGCCTCCTCAAGGTCATGTGTGATGAACATGATCGTCTTCGGATTGCTCGAGAACAAGTCGAGCAGATGCCGATGCATATTGGCTTTGCTGACGGTGTCCATGGCGCGGAACGGCTCGTCGAGCAGCAGGATATCCGGATCGTTGATCAACGCCCGCAGGATCTCCACGCGGCGTTGCATGCCCGATGACAATGAACTGGGATAGGCATTCGCGACCTTGTCGAGGCCACCAGAGCGCGCCAGCAGCTCCAGCCCCTGCTCTCGTGCCTCGCGCGCGCTGACCTTGCGCTGTTTGAGAAGACCATAGGTGACGTTCTCAAGCACGGTCTTCCACGGAAACAAAGCTCCTTGCTGGAAGACCACAACGCGGTCCGGTCCCGGCCGAGGCATAACCGTCTCGCTCGCCAGCAGCGTGCCATCTAGATAGACTTCGCCACTCGTCGGCATGTCGAAACCGGCTACGATGTTGAGTAATGTGCTTTTACCGCATCCCGACGGACCGACGACTGCAACGAACTCCCCCGGCGCGAATTCGATCGAGCAATTCTCCAGCGCAATGACGTGCGCGCCGCCTGGATCGTAGATCTTGCCAACGCTTCGGACTGAGACGCGACCGCGCATGGCCGACGGTGGGGTATGTGAAGTGGCGTTCATGGGCTGTCCCTACGCCGTTACGCCAAGGCGACTGCTTCGCCAGGCCATCAGACGGCGCCCAACCCCGCGCACGAGAGCGCTCGACAGATAACCAACAGCGCCTAGCGTTGCCATGCCGATGACGATGGTCGGGTATTGGATGAGGTTATAAGCCTCCCAGATCAGGAAGCCGAGACCGTACTGGGCCGCGATCATCTCACCGGCCACCAGCGAGAACCACGCCGCCCCCATGGCGATCTGCAATCCGGTGAATATTTGCGGCAGCGCTCCCGGCACGATGACGTCCCACAGCACATCACGGCTGCTGGCTCCGAGACTTTGCGCCGCCCGGTAATAGTCCTCCGGAATGTTTCGCACGCCAACCAGTGTGTTCATGACGGTTGCATAGAACGCGACCAGAAAGGTGACGAAAATCACGGCCACTTCGGTGGTCGGCATGATCAGGATCGCGATCGGCACCCACGCCAGCGGCGGGACTGGCCGCAGCAGCGTGATCAGCGGCTGCGCATACTGGCGCACGGTCGTCTTCCATCCCATCAGGATGCCCAGCGGCAGACCGAGCAGCAGCGCCAGCGCGAAAGCGGAATAAGCCCGGAAGGTACTGTAGAGAACGTGAATCCAGTATTGCTCGGTAAACAGCGACAGTCCGTAGGTGGGATCCGGGCTCAACCATTCGCTGATGACCTGGACCGGGTCCGGCAACCGATTGAATGACTGGAACGGCGACCAGCGCACCAGCCCGTACCACAACACACCAAGGCCGATCAGGCCAAGCACGTTCAATGCCAGCGACCGACTTAACAGTCCGCTGCGGATGGGGGTTGCGATAACTGCCGGCGGCGCCATGTCGTGCCGTATGCTCCTGATTTGCGGCTGGCGATCGTGTGAAGTGGATCTCGGCCAGTCAGCCCGGCGACCGCAAGAGATGCCTTGAGGAAACGCGCTAGGAAATAACCTCTCCAGATGGCGTCACGAGAAGCGTCTCGCACACCGGCGGTTGGCGGATGGAATTCATGACCTTCCACTGCTTATCGCAAATCTCGAGCAGGTTCAGGCGCTCCTCACGCGAGATCGTGCCTTCGATCGTGACGCGCGTCGTGATCGATCCGAGCCGCTCCGGATCCGGCACCACGCGGCCGTCGCAGCATACCCGCAAGCTCGTCACCGGTAGACCCTTGGCTTTGACGTACTCGGCGAGGAAAAAGGTCAGGCACGATGACATCGACGTCAGGAACAATTCAACGGCGCGCTGACCGCCGTTGTCGAACATCTCCACTTCGCCCTGCTTGGTCCAGGCGACGAAACCTTTCTTGGGCGTCCAGGCGCACGAGCCGTAGTGCGTGCTGATGGTATTGACCGCGGCGGTCTCCCCCGCGCTTGCGCGGCTGGCAACGTCGTTCTTCTGCACCTCGGTCGGCCTTTCGATAAACATTCAAAGGCACCATTTTCTGGCGCCTCTGCTGACATCTCCTTCATCGGCAAATGCCGCGCCAGCGTCAATCCGCTGCGATCTGCTTGCGCGGCTCCCCGCGGATGACGCCGACCGGCGTCGCGGCGCCGAGGTCCGCCAGCGCCTTCTTCAACGGCGCATCGTTAAAGGCATCGGCAGGAATATCGGGGCTCGGCAGAACCTTGAGGGAGTGGAGGAATGCATAGCCCGCCTTCATGATTTCGAGCACTTCCTCGTCGAACACCATCTTGCCGATGTAGTTGATCTTGTCGCCACCGACTTCCGGGCCGAGTTCCTCGTACAGCGCCGACCACGCCGTCTGCGGCGTATAGCCTTTGGTTTCCTTCGCGATGATCCGCGCGGTTTCCTCGGGATTCTCGATCATGAACTTGACGGCTTCGATCTCGGCTTTGAGCCAGCCAGCCGCAGCTTCCGGGTTCTTGTCGATGAAGTCCTGGCGCATCAGCGTGAAGTTGGCATCTTTCTCGTCCCACACCGAACCGACGACGGCGTAGCGCGCATGGCCAGCTTCAACCACGCGGCGGGCATGCGGCTCCCACATCGCGGCTGCATCCTGCTTGCCGGCTTCGAAGTTGGACGCAATCACCTCGATCGGCGTGTAGACCACCTGAGACGGTTCGAAGCCCTTCTTGGCGATGATCGACAGAACGGCGCGATTGGCGCAGGTGCCGCGGTGTACCGCGAACGGCTTGCCCGTCAGCCACGCCGTGGCCTCTTCAGGGCTCTTGAACTCGGGCGCATCCTTGCGGACGAGGATCTTGTTGCAGGTCATGCCGTTGGAGATCATCGGCACGGACACGAGACGGATGTCGCCCTGGTCGCGCTTGGTCGTCGCCACGAGAGACGGCATGTCGCCCATGGTACCGATCTGCATTTTGTCAGCTAGAAGAGCATTGACCATCGGAGGCCCGGTCAGGTGCGCCTCGAAACGCACCTCGCTGCCAGCCGGAAGGTGCTTCTTCCAAAGCTCCTTGTGCTTGATGATGACGCCGTTCCAGCCACCCGTCCAATACGGGTGATAGCCATACGTGATCTTGACGGGTTCGGCCGCACGTGCCGCCGTTGCACAGAGCAGTGCTGCCGCCATCAGTGCGACGGTTGAAAGTGAGAACTGACGTGCTGGCATTGGGTGCGCCTTGATTACTGATGGGCGATCGCGATCTCAGGGGATCGCATGAATGCAAACCTTGAGAACAGATATTTTACCCGACCGCAAGTCGGGCTGCGCAAATCGCAAAAAACAACTGCAAAATAGGGCACGCATGGCAAAATTTGCCAAAGTGTCCCCGAGCACCGCAATCGCAGTCTAGACCTTGAGCTGGCCCGCTTATCGTTTTTGATAGTCATCCATTGCTGCGCCCCATGCGTACCGAAGTGAAGCAACGCGTCGGCACGATAGCTCGCGCAGTTGGCGTTCTTTGATGACCTCGATCTTGCGAGCGAAGACGTAAAAGGAGAGGAAGCTGATCAGCTGGCGCGTGATAGCCTTATTCCAGCGACGATTATGGAAAGCGCAAATTGGAATTCATACACAGCCAGCGAAGGCTTAGTTGCGCTAGCCGACGAGGCGGTGGCAGCGGGAGCATTCTGACTATCAAAAATGCTCCCGCCTCATCGAACGCAGCACTCTTCGTGAAGCCATAGCGCCTGAGCTGTTTGATGGCGATTGAGCTAGCGGAAGCCGTAACGATTTCTGCACCATGGAAATTCATGGTGACGTGTCCGACACGAGCGATGTGATGGCATTGAACTGTCTTAGGCGCGATGCGCAAGATGTGTGCTGTCAGACAGCACCATCTTGGCAAAAGGGGGCGTTATGCGCCCCATTGCATCCCCCAGTAGAGCAGGCAGCGAGATCCGCAAATTTCCATGACTTAGGTTTGCTTGACTAAAGCGAGCTCTATCCCAAAGGCGACATCAGAAATCGCAGCATACCCCGCCGACGGATAGCGGCTCATCCTCGTATTGCAGAGATCGCTATCGGCTCTGGATCGGACAATGTTGCTCATTCAGTTGCGTCCGGTGCGGTTCCCGAAGCAGGCGCCATTACCGAAGAGCTGCGTTCGAGATCGAGCGTCAGAATCGCCAGTTCAGGCGGCCGGAGACGCCGTGGTCCTCGATATCCTTGGCAAGTTCGCCATTGTAGGAAAGGCTGAGCGTCGCGTCAGGGGTGAGGAACACGTCGAACCCGGCGTCGATCAGCGCGGCATTACGCGCCAGCGGCACGCCCGCGATGCCGAATGCCGGACCGCCACCATTAAACGCCAGCGCCTGCAGCGGATCGATATCGCCGAACGCGTACTGCCAACCGAAAGAAGCGCGCAGCCCGATGCGCGCATCACCGAGCATCGCATTGGCCGCAAGCCGTAGTCCAAGCGTGGTG
>JAEZBU010000066.1 GCA_023426855.1 Pseudomonadota bacterium
CCGTGCGGATTTTCGGCATACCGAGCGGATTGGCGTAACCCTGCCCGAACGATAGGGCGCGGATCAGACGGCTGATCTCGGCAACGGGCTTCGTAAAATCGAGCGTGGCGGCGCCTTCAGGACGCGCATTCTTGGCGAAGTAGTTGCGCTGCGAAAGATCCTGCTTTTGGCCTTCCAGCGGGCCGGCTTCGATCTTCTCGATCAGCTCGGCGAATGAGGCAATGCCGGCTTCAAAGCACTTCGTATTCAGCGTCAGCGCCGTGTCGTGCTCGCTGATATCGAACAGACTTTGGCCGTAGATATCGCCTTCATCAACACGGTCCGCTAGCGCGTGCCACGTCACACCGTGCTGATTTTCGCCGTTCAGAATTGCCCAGGCCGGTGCGTTCAAGCCTGCGTAACGCGGCAGCGGGCCGTCATGGAAGTTGATCGCGCCCAGTCGCGCGCGGCGCCAAACGTCACCAGGCACCATGCGCAGATTGGCGATGCTGAAGAACCAGTCGAACTCGAACGCGGCCAAGTCCTGCGCGAGCCGGCGCCCCGGCAAGATCACCGGAATAGCAGCACCTTTCGCCCATTTCTCGACGTTATCAGCGGCGGTGATAACTGCCGCAATCGCGTGATTACGTTCGCGCAGCATTTCCGCGCATTGGACGAGCAATGTTTCATCGCCCATCAATACAAACGTCGACCGACCGCTGTTTTGAATCATTTGAGAAATACGCAATCTACTGTTTGCCCATTGCGGCAAAACCAAAATCAGTTCCGCCGCACCACACCCACTGCCCCCGATGCCACTCAGGGCGATTTTGATTGTGCAACAATCATGCCGACCACCTTTAGCAGGTCAGTTGAAACGACCCGTTAAGCCGTGATCGCCGTATTGGATCGGCAGCGCTTTAAACGCTGCTCGCGGCCCTGCCCAAAGGGTGCAGCGTTATGGTTTTACCGGTGATTTGCGAATTATTAAGCATGCGTAGCGTTCCAGCAACACCGCAGTCAAAGCCAATCGGAAGCTGCGCAATTTCCGGCACGCGGTGGACTTAAAGCGGTATAAATACCCACAATTCGCCGCATTCCGAGAAACGATTCCGGGCAATGCGGATTGCTTTAACAGTTATTAACCGTACCGAGTTTATGTTTCGGCATCCTCATCGTGCCGCCTCCACTCCTTGCGCAGGTTCGCAAACAGCGGCAAAGATGAAATAGACTGTCCACGCACATTTTGGCCACGACTATTCAGGATGGAGGGAAAGTTGAATTTCAGTTTCATCCGCCAGTTCGTCTGGACCGCTGTCGCGACCGGTATCGCGATGACAAGCATAGCCGGCGCCGCGTCGGCACAAGGTTTCCTGTCGTTCTTCTGGGGCGGCGGATCACGCCAAGTGATTTCCTTCCCAGCAAACCACGCCCCCGGCCAGATCATCGTCAGCTTTGCTGATCGCAAGCTCTACTGGGTCCACAAGCGCGGCGAAGCCATCAGCTATCCGATCGCTGTTCCGCGCGAGAAAAGCCGCTGGCAGGGCGTAACCTCGGTTTCGTCCAAGCGGGTCAATCCGACCTGGACGCCAACCGCTGAGATGCGTCGTGAAAACCCCACACTTCCCGCCTTCATGCCCGGCGGCCATCCGCGCAACCCGCTGGGGGTGCGCGCGCTCTACCTCGGCTCCAGCCTCTACCGTATCCATGGCACCGACGCGCCGTGGACAATCGGTGAAGCCGTCTCCAAGGGTTGCATCCGCATGTATAATGAGGACGTGCTGGATCTTTACCCGCGCATTCCGGTCGGCACCCGCGTCACTGTGAACTGGCGCCGCTACACCTGATTTCAGCTTCAAATCTGACCTGACACTGCGGCTCCTTCGGGGGCCGCATTCGTTTGCGCCTGCTGATGCCGGTGCTTATGCTCATCTCCGGATAGCCCCGTGGCATCGGGTCACGACAACGCCGCTTGTCTTTGCTCCTATGGTCCGCCGGCCGAGGGAGACAGCCAGTCCTCGACGCCCGAATGCCAGGTTGCCGAACCCAGGTTCTAAACGCCAACACCCGTGCGAAGTGTCATGAGCACACCGCTGATTTCCGTTCTCATTCCCGTCCTCAACGAAACCAAAGGGCTCGACGCTCTTCTGGACCGTTTGCGGCCGATCCTGAACCGAATTGGCGATTGGGAACTGGTCTTCATCGATGACGGCTCTACCGATGGAACGCTGGCGCAGATCCGTGCGCTCCACGACGCCGACCCACGGATCAAGGCGATCTCGTTCAGCCGCAATTTCGGCAAGGAAATCGCCATCGCGGCCGGCCTGCGTTATGTGCGCGGCGCCGCAACCGTCATCATGGATGCCGACCTGCAGCATCCGCCAGAAGTCATCGATACCTTCATCGCCCATTGGCGCGACGGCTATCAGGTCGTCTACGGCGAGCGACAGGACCGCGCCACCGATAGTGCGTTGCGCCGCCTGTTCTCGCGCGCCTTCTACCGCACATTCAATGCGCTCTCTAAGTCGGACATCCCCGAAGGCGCAGGTGATTTCCGTCTGCTCGACCGTCGGGCGGTCGATGCCATGAATGCGCTCGACGAGCGCTCGCGATTCAACAAAGGCCTGTTCTCCTGGATCGGCTTCAAGTCGATCGGTGTGCCTTATGCGGTGGCTGACCGCACGCAAGGCTCGTCGAAATGGAGCTTCCGCACCCTGTTCCGTTTCGCCCTCGATGGCCTGACCTCGTTCAGCACGCTGCCGCTGCGGGTCTGGTCGTTGCTCGGCCTCGCGATCTCAATCACCGCGTTCGCCAGCGCGCTGCTCTATCTGGTGCGCACCCTGATTTATGGCGTCGACGTGCCCGGTTTCCCGTCGCTGATCATTTCGGTGATGATCTTCTCCGGCGTCCAACTCATCTCTCTCGGCGTGCTCGGCGAATATCTCGGCCGCGTCTACGAAGAGGTGAAAGGCCGGCCGCTATGCATCGTGGCTGAGGAAGTCGGCACCAGCCGTACCGATCATCCGACATTCCGGCGCGGCATCGTGAGCCCAACCCGGCGCGGAGAAGTCCGTGGCGACGCTTAATCAAAACCCACGAACCAAGCGGGCGGCGCGCGTGCTGCTGTGCGCCGACGACTTCGCCATGACCGACGGTATCAGTACCGGCATCGCCGAGCTTGCCGCTGCCGGCCGGCTGTCAGCCACCAGCGCCATGGTGACGACCGCGCATTGGCCGGATCATGCCGCGCGCCTGACGCCGCTGCGCGATACGCTGGCCGTCGGCCTGCATTTCAATCTGACACTCGGCCGCCCGCTCGGCGCGATGCCGATGCTGGCACCAACCGGCGATTTTCCTGCTCTGTCGCGGATGATGGAACTGGCCTTCAGCCGCCGTTTGAACAGCGCGGAGATCGCGGCGGAACTCAGCCGCCAACTCGACCGCTTCACGCAAGTCTGGGGACATGCGCCCGATTTCATCGACGGGCATCAGCACGTCCACGTCCTGCCGATGGTGCGCGGCGCCGTCCTGAAAACCTTGTCGGAGCACTTCCCGAAGACCAAGCCACTGCTCCGCGATCCCGTAGACAAGCCCGCGGTGATCGTGGCGCGCGGTGCGGCGGTCCCAAAGGCCCTGGCCCTGGCAACGCTGGCGACCGGCTTCGGTCGCCGCGCCCGGCGCATGGGCTTTCCGACCAATCGCGGCTTCGCGGGCGTGTCGCCGTTCGACCGCGCCATGCCCTATTCGGAAGAATTCATGCGCTTCTTCACCTGGGTCGGTGCGCGTCATCTGGTGATGTGCCATCCGGGCTTTCCTGATGCAGAGCTGCAGCGGATTGATCCGGTCGTCGAACGCCGCCGCGATGAACTGGACGCGCTGCTTGCCGCGCAGGATCTGCCGGCACGCATCTGGCACCCGCACCGCACCGGCAGCGGCGACATCCTCTGGTCCGACTGGACGGCTGGCGATGCGTGACGTCAGCCCGCTGCGCCATTACGGCGGCTTTGTGCTGGCGGGGCTGCTGGCGCTCTCCACCGACGCACTGATCCTGGAAGGCCTGACCCGCTTCGGCTGGCATCCGCTGCTGGCGCGCATTGTTGCCATTGCCATTGCGATGATCGTGTCTTGGCTGGTCAACCGCACAGTCACATTCGCGATGGCGGGCCGCCCGACCTTTCGCGAATATCTGCGCTTCGCCACAGTGTCTTGGAGTGCACAGGCCGTGAACTACGCCGTGTTCGGCGCGGTCATCCTCCTGCGCCCGGCGACACCGTTGCTGCTGGCGCTCGTCATCGCATCATGCGTCGCGATGTTTGTGTCCTACTTCGGCTTCCGCTATGGCGTATTCCGCAATCGCGATACCGCGCCCTGGGAAGATCCATCAACCACATCGGAGGCATCATGACGGGACCGGCAAAGAGCGTGCCCGTCATCGACAACGCCGCAGACCTGCTCAGCACATACGACGTCGTTTTCTGCGATGTGTGGGGCGTGGTGCACAACGGCGTCCGGCCTTACGCGGCGGCAGTCGATGCGCTGAAACGATTTCGCGCCAAGGGTGGCGCCGTCGTGCTGGTCACCAACTCACCGGTTGCGGGCGAGAAGACCGCCGACTTTCTGGTGCGCGTCATTGGCGTACCCCGCGACGCCTGGGACACTATTATCACATCCGGCGACCTCACACGCGGCTATCTGACGAAGCATGCGTTGAAGCACATCCACCACATCGGTTCCGCGCGCGATCTGTCGGTTTTCGGCGGGCTCGGTGTCGAACGGGTGGCGATCGAGCAGGCCCAAGCTGTCGTGTGCACAGGGGTAGCCGACGACACCACCGAGACCGGTGAAACTTATCGCCCTTTGTTGGAAGTTGCGCGCGGACGCGATCTGCCGTTCGTCTGCGGCAACCCCGATCTCGTCGTCGAGGTCGATGGCGTGCTGTATCCGTGCGCCGGTGCGGTCGCAACCATTTATGAGGACATGGGTGGCGAAGTGTATTGGGCGGGCAAGCCGCACGAGCCGACCTACGTCGGCGCTCAGCGCCTGGCCGAGCAGCACCTGGACCGCAGTATCGACCGCGCCAAGATCATCGGCATCGGCGATGCCGTGCGCACGGACATGGCGGGTGCAGCGAGCTTCGGTA
>JAEZBU010000085.1 GCA_023426855.1 Pseudomonadota bacterium
GTGGTGACCACCGGCTTGCTGGGATCAACGCCGGCTTTCGCGAACACCTCGCGCAGCACGTCGGGCGATTTGAACGTACCGTCGGCATTGATGAGCTGGGCATAGTGCACGTTGCGTGCGCCAGGCATATGTCCGCTGCGCAGACCCTGCCGCGGCTCCGCTTCGGCGCCGGAAAACCGCCCCGGACCGCGCGCGTCGGCGACCTGGGTCGTGCCTTCCGCGACCAGCCGCTTCATGTCCGCGAGATCACGCACCATGCCGGCATTGAACCGCGGCGTGAAATGGCGCTCGGACCGCGCCGGCGTCGCCTCGGATGTTACCGGACGACCTTCCGCCTTCCACTTCGGCAGTCCGCCGTTGAGCACCACCACGTCCTCGTGCCCCATGATGCGCAGTGTCCACCACACGCGGGCCGCCGAGAACATGCCCGCCGCGTCATACACGACGACGCGCGTGCCATCGCCGATGCCCATCTTCTTCATGCGGCTGGCGAAGGCCACCGTCGACGGCAGCATGTGCGGAAGGTTGGTGTTCTTTTCCGAAAGGTCGTCGATGTCGAAGAACAGCGCGCCAGGAATGTGCTCCGCTGCATATTCGGCGCGCGGATCGCGCTTGGCGGTCGGCAGATGCCAGGAGCCGTCGAGGATCACCAGGTCCGGCGCATCGAGGCGCGATGCGAGCCAATCGGTTTCAACCAGATGCGGGCTGGCCATGACGTGCGTTTCCTCCTGCTGCGGGCTTAAACCAACGCCACGCGGATGCGGCGGTTGAGCTTGCCCTTCTTTTCAATACGCGTCACCGCGACTTGGCCAATCTCGCCCGTGGAACGCACATGCGTGCCACCGCACGGCTGCAGATCGACGCTTCCATTCTCGCCGATCGCGACCAGCCGCACACGGCCGGAACCGCGCGGCGGCTGCACACTCATGGTGCGCACCAGATGCGGGCTGGCGTCGAGTTCCTCATCGGTGATCCAGCGATCCGTCACCGGATGGTTTGCTGCCACGATTGCGTTGATTGCCTCGGTGAGCTGATCCTTGTCGACGGCGCTGGCATCGGTGATGTCGAAGTCGAGCCGACCTTCATCAGCGCCGATCTGTCCGCCGGTGACCGGGAATTTCACCAGCGAGCACAGCAGATGCAGCGCCGTATGCACGCGCATGAACCTGTGGCGCGTATCCCAATCCAGCGTCGCGGTGATGGTGCTGCCGACCGGCGGCGGTGTGCTGCCTTCGGCGGGCACGTGCACAATTGTTGCCTTGTCGGCGTCATAGACCGTTGTGGCGATCGGGCAGGGGCCGATGCCGTCCGCCACGAATTGCCCGCGATCTCCCGGCTGTCCACCCGCCGACGCGTAGAAGATGGTGCGGTCGAGGATGATGCCGCCGCGCTCGTTGACGGCGAGGACGGTGGCGGTGCAATCGCGCAGGTAAGCGTCGCCGCGATAGAGCTGTTCAGTGCCTGCCATAGCGCGTCACGCCTTATCCGGATCGACGAACACCTTGGGGATCTCACCGGCCGGATTGACCAGCCACGGCGGCACCGGAAGGTTCTTGCTGCGCAGGAAGTCCGGGTTGAACAGGCGCGACATGTAGCGCGTACCGTAGTCGCACAACACAGTCACGATCGTGTGGCCGGGGCCGAGCTCGCGGGCGAGCCGGATGGCGCCGGCAACGTTGACGCCGGAGGACGCGCCAAGGCACAACCCTTCTTCCTGCAGGAGCTGGAACACCTGGGACACCGCTTCGGCATCCTCGATGCGGTAGGCGCTATCGACGACGACGCCTTCAAGGTTCTTGGTGATGCGACCCTGGCCGATGCCCTCTGTAATTGAGCTTCCCTCGGCCTTCAGTTCACCCGTCGTATAATAGCTGTACAACGCGGCGCCCGGCGGATCGGCCAGCGCGATCTTGATATCCCCGCGCTTTTCCTTCAGCGCCATGGAGATACCGCCGAGCGTACCGCCAGAGCCGACAGCGCAGGAAAAGCCATCGACTTTGCCGTCCGTCTGCGCCCAGATCTCCTGCGCGGTGGTCTCGATATGTGCCTGCCGGTTGGCGACGTTGTCGAACTGATTGGCCCAGATCGCGCCGTTCGGCTCTGTCTTGGCCAGCGCTTCGGCGAGGCGGGCGGAATATTTCACGTAGTTGTTGGGGTTCTTGTAAGGGACGGCGGGCACTTCCACGAGTTCCGCGCCGAGCAGCCGCAGCGCGTCCTTCTTCTCCTGCGACTGCGTTTCGGGAATCACGATGACCGAGCGATAGCCCATCGAGGCGGCGATCACCGTGATGCCGATGCCGGTATTGCCGGCTGTGCCCTCGACGATGGTGCCGCCGGGGCGCAACTGGCCTTTCGCAACCGCGTCCCTGATGATGAACAGGGCGGCCCGATCCTTGACCGACTGGCCCGGATTCATGAATTCGGCCTTGCCGAGAATGGTGCACCCCGTCTCTTCCGAGGCGCGCTTCAGCTTGATCAGGGGCGTGTTACCGACGGCTGCGGCGACGCTGGTGGCGACTTGCAAAGGGCACCTCCGGGGTGGTCTTGCAACTTAACTGTGCAAAGCATTTCGAAGAATTGAATACCTAGCGATCGCGCAACAGCCTCGCAAGCAGCGGCTCGCCTGTTTAGTCGCTGTCGGAAGGTCGTTCTGTGCTCAGTGCTGCGCGATTTGGCAAACAAATTGCACCCTTGCCTCTCAGGTGGATGGCGCTGTCTCAAAACGCGCCAGTAAGGCGAAAGGTATTCTTAAATGCTGCGCTTGGCTTTTGTGGCGGCCGGCCTGGCAGGTGCGCTGTGGATATGGCCGGAAGTCCAGGCCGATGACCGGATTCTATGGGCGGCCGTCATTCCCGCCACGTATCTGGTCGGCATGCTGATGCTGCTGGGAGGCCGGTCCTGACGGCAGTCCGATCCGGTCCCCTGTTGGCTGGCGCGGATGGCTTACTGGAAAGCGACGGTGAGTAGCGATTTTCTGGCCCGGTCCGACGACCAGACGACCGGCTTTTCTGGCGCGCGCGTCCGATCGGGTACCATCGTTGCGCGCCGTTTGCCCTCGAGGACGGCAAGTCCGGCCTCATTGCGCACGTTAACCTTGCCGCGCATGACGATCACGCCCTGCTTGCCGTCCACCGGGCCACTCCACAGGTCGGCGCCGGTCGACATCAGCCGTGCTGCGGAGGTGCGGACTTCGACCCTTTTGTGCGGTGCGGCGACCGGTTGGCTGGTCACGAGGCGGAAGGCGCCACGCAGCAATTCCAGGATCATCGCGCCGCTGCGCCGGCCTTCCTCTTCGAGATAGTCGGCCACGAACAGGCGGGCATTCTCGCCCAGGGCGAGGTGGCTACCGTCATTGAACTTTATGGAAATTCGCGAGCCAGTTCCGGTAGATACGACATCCCGCCGGCCGATTTTCTGGCCCAGTTTCAAGTCGCTGACCTTGCCGTCGCGTTCGACGCGGGCTTCCCCCTGCGCGCGGTCGATGATGGCAACGCTATGGACATGCCGTTCGGGTTCGCTTGTCGCCGCGAGTGCGGCAACCGTCGATAACGCGAGCAGACCCGCACTCAGGGTGCTTGTACGGTAGGAGGTGAGTGTGCCGAGCATTTGATCGTCCCCAATCTTGATGGCGTGATGTCTCAAGATCCCCGCGCGGTGCCCGGCCCCGAATCACGAGCACCAACTTACCCATTGATCTTATGGGACTTGGCCAGATATATGTCCGCGCGTGCCTCAATTGCGAAAGAGGCTGCCGACTTCGGTTCCGATTGCGGGACCAGGGGCGGCGGCTATTTTGCGTGCATCTGGCGTCAGGACATGTTTCATGGCCGATGCTGACGAGGCGACGTTCCTTTAAAGGGACGCAGGTTGCGGGCGTGGTGGAATTGGTAGACACGCCAGATTTAGGTTCTGGTGGCCTCGGCCGTGGGGGTTCAAGTCCCTCCGCCCGCACCACCATATGAAAGTTTAGCGCTGTTGCTTGCTGATGGCTGGCACGGCAAAAGCGGGCGTCCGAAAGGGCGGCGCGAAACGGACGAAATCAAAAAGACGCGGGTTGCAATTTCATGCAAGTGACTGAGACCAGTTCGGACGGCTTGAAGCGGCAGCTCAAGGTCGTCGTCGGCGCCGGTGAAATCGGCGAGCGTTA
>JAEZBU010000150.1 GCA_023426855.1 Pseudomonadota bacterium
TATCCTCCGGACGGCATTGTGAGACGCCTGATGCCCAGACGTCGGAAGGCTGCAAACTATACGGTCTTGGTGACCGGTCCAAGTCGGCAGACGGTTATTTCACGACCCAGTTCGCTTCCGATGCGCCGGCCTTCGACGTCATCGTGACGGTCAGCGTTTTTCCGAGCAACGGCGGCGCCTCGGTATTCTGCGACAGGTCCACCTCGAAACGGGCAACACCGTTGCTCTCACCGACCTTCACCGGCACCGGTAGGTAGATGTCCTGCGGTCCTTCCACGAACAGATCGGCGGAGTTGGCATCTGCTGGATAAAGCGCTTCAACGATCAGCTTCGGCTTATCGCCTTGCAGATGCGCTTCGACTGACTTGAGCTGCGGATCATCAGGCCGGCGCGCACCAGCATCGCGCGGTACAGCGGCAAGCGCGGCAGCTATCTCGGCCGCAGCCGGTGTCGTTCCTGGTGGAATGATAAGCGACAGCGTGGCATCGGCCGGAATGCAGATTTCCCGGCAGACGCCGAATTCCAGCGTTGCCTTGAGTTCTACGGGTTTCGAGGGGTCCTCGGCGCGGATATCTACGGGGAAGATCGCTACGCCCTTGTAGCCGAGCGCGTCACCTATAGCGTCTTCCATCCGTACCGGAGCCGGGTAGGAAACAGTCGCCGAAGCAAGGTTAACGGACCCGGACCAATCAAAACGCGGTGGCATGCCTCCCGCGTCGCCCGGCATCCGCCAATAGGTCTTCCAACCCTGCTCCATGCGCATTTCGACGGCAGCGAAGGTACGGGGCTGCTCGGAGCTCCGCGCAGCCGAACCGGCAATCAGGCGGGTTTTGAACTTCGAGCCCTCAACCCACGCAGTCTCGATGCCAGCGGCCAAACAAGGAAGCGCAAACGCCGGCAACAAAGCGGTAACGGCCGCGATTCTCGTGGCCCAAGCCTTGAAATCAAGCTGCATCTCAACCTCGTACCGGATTGTGGGGACCTCTATGTGGTCACCATGCACGCACCGCAAGTCACTTTCAGATGATCGGCCATGCAGGAATGTCGCGCTGCGATAAAATCAAGACTTCACGGAGCAAGTACGCGGGGCTAGACTCTTGAAATGAAAGCAAAGCGGCGCACACGTAAGTCCACTGGCACCTATCTCGACGGGCAACTGCTGATCGCGATGCCAGCAATGGCCGACAAGCGGTTCGCCCGTTCTGTCATCTATATTTGCGCGCATTCGGCAGAAGGCGCCATGGGCCTCATCATCAACAGGCGCGCGCCCAACATCAACTTCCCCGACCTGCTGGACCGCCTGCAGTTGGTTGAAGACCGGGATGAGGCAATCGTCGCGCCGCATCTGGAATCGATGGCGGTGCATGTCGGCGGCCCGGTGGAGCCGGAACGCGGCTTCGTGTTGCACAGCTCCGATTATTTCACGCCGGAGTCGACGCTGCCAATCGACGATGAAGTCTGTCTGACCGCCACGATCGACATCCTGAAGGCGCTGGCCAGTGGCGAAGGACCGGATCGTGCCATCCTCGCGCTCGGCTATGCTGGATGGGCACCGGGCCAACTCGAAAGCGAAATCCAGGCCAACGGCTGGCTCAACTGTCCGGCGGATCTCGACATCATTTTCGACGTTGATCTGTCCGACAGATACGAGCGCGCGATGTCGAAGCTCGGCATCGATCCCACGCATCTGGTGAATGCCGCGGGCCACGCCTGATCAACGTCGTCGCGCGCTGTGCGTCCAGTTTGCTGCGTGCCCTGGCCACCACGTGATTGATGCCGCAAAACGCTCACGGCTCGCTCAACGCCTTGTCTTATCGCCTGCCGCAGGCGCTGGCCCTGGCGCAGCCTTCCGGGGCGCGCCAGTTTGCGGTCTTTCGGTAATCGGGACACCAGCCAGCTTGGCAAGGCTCTCTGCGATCGCGGGTGGCAGCGACGGATAGGTCGGCGGCGCAGTTTGTGTCGTAGGCCTGCGCGTTGGCGGAACGTCCGATCCGCCGTTGCCAAGACCGCCAGCGGCCATTTCGGGCTGCACCTTTGAGCCTGCCGGGGCCGCTGGCATCGGCCTGCCTGTCGTTGGCGGCGGCATCGTCCCGTCTGGCGCGGCGCGCGGATGCGGCGGGGCCGACTGCGGCGGCATGGGTGCGGGACGCCCACCATCGGCTCCATTGCGCGGGGTGGGAGCAGGCCTGCCCGACGGGTTGCCGGCCACATTCGGCATCGGCATGCCCGCAGATGCGGCCGGCGGCATGCCCGCAGATGCGGCCGGCGGCATGCCGCGGGTCGGAGGCATCGTGGCATGCGATGGCCGCGGCACCATCTGCGGCGGTGGCGCTCCGTTGACAGGCGGCATCATGCCAGGCGCTGCGGCAGGCGGCGCGCCAGTCTTAGGCAACGGCGGCGCTCCTGTCGGACCACGGGCTGCAACCGGCAGCGGCGGAGGCGGCTGCGTCGGGTTCGGGCGCTCGGTTTTCGGCATCGACGACGGCGGCCCTCCACCGTTGACACCCGGATTACCCGGCCGGATCCGGCGCGAGGTGATCATCGATGGCAGATCGACATCCGCAGGCGCCTGTCCGTTGCCGGAGGGTTGCAACGGCAAAGGTGACGCGGAAATGGGAGGAATAGCCTTAGCCGCCGACGCTGCTTTTTCCGGGCGCTGAGATTGTGCTTCGGTCGGCGCACCATTGACGCCTTTGGTGCGCGCGCGTGTGCGAGCTCCGCGGCCGAACAAGCGGATCGGCAAGCGCTTCGACGTCTCCGCCGCGTCATCCTTGCCCGCTTCGCCGTTCTCACCTGGCGCCGCGGTTGCGGCCCCCTCTGCGCCGCCATTCGGCGCGATGCCACTAGCTGCATCAGCCGCCAACACGGCCTCGTCCGCACCGTCGACGACGATCTCCGGCGTCTCCGCGTTGGATTTGTCGCGCCGTTTGCGCGTACCGACATTGGTGCGGAAGAAGCCACGACGTTGCAGCTTGCGCTCGGATTTGCGGATGACACGCAGCAACTGCATGACATCACGATCCGACATCGGCTCGCCGTAATAGAAGCCTTGCGCGTATTCGCAACCAAGGGCGCGTAGGAATGAGGCGCTCTCAGCGTACTCGATGCCCTCCGCGACAACCTTTTTGCCGAGCTCGTGCGCCAGCGCGATGATCGATCGCACAATGGCGGCGCCCGGGCCATCGTCGCTGCTCGACTGAACGAGACCGCGATCGATCTTGATCGTATCGAAGGGAAAACGCTGCAGATAAGCCAGCGAGGAATAACCGGCGCCGAAGTCGTCCATCGACAACCCCGCGCCCGCCCCGCGCAGCCATTCGAGAACCTGAACCGCCTGCTCCGGATTTTCCATCACCAGCGACTCGGTGATTTCCAGACGCAGCGCGCCCGGCGGCAGCACGGCACGTCCCAGGATCTGGCGAATCTCCTGAATTAGATCCTGCCGGAAAAGCTGGCGGCTCGACACGTTGACGCTGACGAATAGCGCATTATCACCGCGCGGCAATTCCTTGTGCCAGCGCGCCGCTTCCTGCGCCGAGCGCGTCAGCACATAGGAACCGAGCTTGACGATAAGGTCGCTTTCCTCGGCGACCGGCACGAACTCGGCGGGATTGAGCAAGCCGAGCTTCGGATGCTCCCAGCGCACCAACGCCTCAAATCCCGCGAGTTCCTCGGTCGGCAGATAAATGATCGGTTGATACATGATGCGCAACTGACGCCGCTCTATGGCGCGGCGCAGATCGCTTTCGATCGTCACACGGTCGTCGGCCTGATTGCGCATCTCGGGCTGGAACACCTCGACCCGGTCCGCGCCGCCACGCTTGGCGCGGTACATCGCGATTTCTGCTTCCTTCAGCAGATCGTGCTGGGTTTCGAGGGCACCATCGTACATCGCAATGCCGGTCGACGCGGTCAGCACGATTTCCTTGCCTGCAATCTTGATCGGCGAGCGCAGGCTGCGGCGCACGCGCTCGGCCAGCATGGCAAGCTCTCGGCCATCCTGGCTCGCGATGAGAAGGATAGCGAACTGGTCGCCGCTGACGCGAGCCAGCGTATCCTGCGGACTGAGATGCCGCGTCAGGCGCCGCGCGATCGTCAGCAGAAGGCTGTCGCCAACGATCAGCCCCAGCGAAGAATTCACGCTTTTGAACTTGTCGATGTCGATGAAGATCA
>JAEZBU010000165.1 GCA_023426855.1 Pseudomonadota bacterium
AACTGGCGGCGCTGGGCGTTGGTCACGACGTGATCACCGTGCCGGGTGCGCTGGAGATTCCGCAGGTGTTGGCGCAGGCGGCTGAGGCGGATCTGATTTCGCCGGTCAAGCGCGCGAAATATTGCGGTGTCGTCGTGCTTGGCTGCGTCATTCGCGGCGAGACCTCGCACTATGACATTGTCTGCAACAACGCCAACCATTGGCTGATGGAGATCGCCATCGACGAGGGCATCCCCGTCGGTAACGCCATTCTGACCGTCGACACCGAGGCGCAGGCAATGGCGCGCGCCGAAGGTGGTCGTGATGGCAAGGGCGGCGATGCTGTGCGTGCCTGCGCGCGGGTTATCGAAATTGCGCGCGGCTTCCGGAGCCAATCGGAATGAAGCCCAGTGCAAAAGCCCTCGGCAAAAACGCCCGCACTGCGGCCCGTATTGCTGCGGTCCAGGGCCTCTACCAGATGGACATGGCGCAGACCGATCTCAACGCGGTGATCGGTGAGTTCTGTGGCCTGCGCTTCAAGCAGGCGGAGCCCGATGACGCCATTGCCGGCGCTGACGCCACGTTCTTCGCCGAACTGCTGCAGGGTGTCGTCCGCCGTCAGCGCGATATCGACCCGATCGTCGACGAACAACTTGCGACCGGGTGGCGTCTGGGGCGCGTGGATTCGATCCTGCGCGCCATCCTGCGTGCTGGCGTGTTTGAACTTCTGGAGCGCACGGACGTTCCGGTTCGTGTGGTGATCAACGAGTATATCGACATCGCGCACGCCTTCTTCGCCGAAGACGAGCCGAAGGTCGTCAACGGCATCCTCGATAAGCTGGCGCGACGCCTGCGCAGCAGTGAAATCGCCGAACGGCAGGGCGGTCGTAAAACCGAATAGGCGAGGCACGGGCATCATGCCGGATCAGCAGCGCATGTCGGGCGAGGACGATTTCATCCATGCCTATTTTGCGCCGCTTGCCGCGGGGCATCCGGGATCGTTCGGCCTCAATGACGACTGCGCGGCGCTGACGCCGGAGCCCGGTCACGACATTGTCCTGAAAACCGATGCCATCGCCGAAGGCGTGCATTTCCTGCCCGGTGATGCGCCCGATGACATCGCCTGGAAGGCGGTGGCCGTGAACGTGTCGGATCTCGCCGCCAAGGCTGCCCGTCCTGTTGGCTATCTGATGTCGCTGGCGTTTCCGCAAATGCCCGAGCGCACCTGGATGGCGAAGTTCGCGGACGGGCTGCGGCGGGCTCAGGACAGCTTTGGCATCACGCTGATGGGTGGCGATACCGACCGGCGGCCCAATGCACCGCTATCGGTTTCGATCATGGTTCTGGGCAGTGTACCGACAGGGCGCATGGTGCGTCGGGCAACGGCCCAGGCTGGCGATATCATCTATGTCTCCGGCACTTTGGGAGACTCAGCGCTGGGCCTGCGACTGCGGACGGGCGCGATTGCGGCTGATGCTATCGGTCCAAGCGAACGGCGGACGTTGGAACAACGCTATCTGCGGCCTGATCCCAGGATCGGCTTGCGGAGCGCGCTGCTGGCTCACGCCCGCGCCGCGATGGACCTGTCGGACGGTCTGGCAAAGGATCTCGGGCGCATGTGCCGAGCGTCGGGTGTGGGCGCGGAGGTCGATCAATGCCACGTGCCGCTATCTGCACCTGCACGCGTCGTCATCGGAGCGCGCCTCGATCTCCAGCTTCTGCCGCTCAACGGCGGCGACGATTATGAGATCCTGGCGGCCATCGCGCCCGAGCAGGCCACCGCCTTTGAAGCGGCCGCGAATCAGGCTGCGATTCCCGTGACGGCCATCGGGCGATTTACCGCCGGAAATGGTGTCATCATAACCGGCCGTGACGGCAAAAAGCTCGATCTCCCCGTGTCCGGTTACGATCACTTCTAAGTATGCTTCCAGTCAGTCGCTTGACTGTGTGACGGATGCACCTTGTTGCAGTGCATCATGACGCCAGATGCAAAGTCCCGTTGTGATCGTGTTGCAACTGCTGAGGTCTTTTGGCATGGTCCCCGCGCGCGTTTGTCACACAATCTTACCAGCGGGCGCAGGCTCAGCGAGCGGATAGTCCGATAGCTGGCGTTGCGGCGTCCACACTCCGGCACTGAAGGGGAAGTATTCCGATGAATAACCTGCTTTGGGTGATCATCGCCTGCGGGGCGGCCTCAATCGTATACGCCGTCATCACCATCCAGTCGGTCATGAGTGCCGATGCGGGCAACGAAAAGATGCAATCCATCGCTGGCGCGATCCGCGAAGGTGCATCCGCTTATCTCAATCGCCAGTACACGACGATCGGCATTGTCGGTGTGGTCATCTTCGTCGTGGCTTGGCTGTTGCTCGGCGCGCTGACGGCTTTCGGATTCGCAATCGGTGCGATCCTGTCGGGATTGGCCGGCTATATCGGCATGAACGTGTCGGTGCGCGCCAACGTGCGCACAGCACAGGCAGCGACGGTATCGCTCGCGAGCGGCCTGGACATCGCGTTCAAGGCCGGCGCTGTGACAGGCATGCTGGTGGCCGGTCTCGCGCTGTTGGGTGTGGCGGTCTACTACTTCTTCCTCGTCGCCGGGCTTGGCTACAACACCGCTGATCGCGTCGTCATCGACTCGCTGGTGGCGTTGGGCTTCGGCGCTTCGCTGATTTCGATCTTCGCCCGTCTCGGCGGCGGCATCTTCACTAAGGGTGCAGACGTCGGCGGCGACCTCGTCGGCAAGGTCGAGGCTGGCATTCCGGAAGACGATCCGCGCAACCCGGCAACGATTGCCGACAACGTTGGCGACAACGTCGGTGACTGCGCCGGCATGGCGGCTGACCTGTTCGAGACCTATGCGGTGACCGTGGTCGCCACCATGGTTCTCGCGGCGATCTTCTTCCTCGGCCAGGCCAACCTGAACAACTTGATGATCTACCCGCTGGCCATCGGCGCCGCGTGCCTGATCACGTCCATCGCGGGCACCTACTTTGTCCGCCTGGGCGCCAACAACTCGATCATGGGCGCGCTGTATCGTGGCTTCATTGCCTCAGCGGTTCTCTCGGTCGGCAGCTTGTTCGTCGCAACCCATTACGTGCTTGGCACGTGGGGTGTGGTCGGTACGGCGCAGGGTCAGGAAATCACCGGCATGCAGTTGTTCCTGTGCGGTATCGCCGGTCTCGCCGTGACCGGTCTCATCGTCTGGATCACCGAATACTATACGGGCATCGGCTTCCGGCCGGTTCGCTCGATTTCGCAGTCGTCGGTGACCGGCCATGGCACCAACGTCATCCAGGGTCTGGCCGTTTCGCTTGAAGCCACCGCGCTGCCGACGATCGTCATCGTCGCTGGCATCATCGTCACCTACAACCTCGCCGGTCTGTTCGGCACGGCGATTGCCACCACGACGATGCTGGGTCTCGCCGGCATGGTGGTTGCGCTCGATGCGTTCGGCCCGGTGACGGACAACGCAGGCGGCATCGCTGAAATGGCAGGCCTGCCGAAAGAGGTGCGCCGCTCGACCGACGCGCTCGACGCGGTTGGCAACACGACCAAGGCGGTCACCAAGGGCTACGCGATCGGTTCGGCCGGTCTCGGCGCGCTGGTGCTGTTCGCAGCCTACAGCTACGACCTGCAGTACTTCATCGCCGAGGCGAACAAGACCGGCTCGACGAGCTTCCAGTACTTCCAGGGCGTACAGCCGGACTTCTCGCTGGCGAATCCCTATGTGGTCGTGGGACTGCTGATCGGTGGCCTCATTCCGTTCCTGTTCAGCGGTATGGCGATGACGGCTGTCGGTCGTGCGGGCAGCGCGATCGTCGAGGAAGTCCGTCGCCAGTTCAAGGCAAAGCCCGGCATCATGAAGGGCACCGAGCGTCCTGACTACGCCGCCGCGGTCGACCTGCTGACCAAGGCTGCGATCAAGGAAATGGTGGTGCCGTCGCTGTTGCCAGTGTTGTCGCCGCCAGTGCTGTACATCATCATCTACCTCGTTGCGGGTGGCGGTGCAGCCGGCAAGAGTGCAGCGTTCTCTGCCGTGGGCGCCATGCTGCTCGGCGTGATCGTGACCGGCCTGTTCGTTGCCATCTCGATGACCTCGGGCGGCGGTGCATGGGACAACGCCAAGAAGTCCTTCGAGGATGGCTTCGTCGACAAGGACGGCGTCAAGCACCTCAAGGGCTCCGAAGCGCACAAGGCTTCGGTCACGGGTGATACGGTCGGCGATCCCTACAAGGATACGGCTGGTCCGGCGGTAAACCCGGCGATCAAGATCACCAACATCGTGGCGCTGTTGCTGCTCGCGGTGCTGGCGCACTGACGCCTGATCGTTCGACAATCCTGATTGAGAAAGGCTCCGTTCTCCGGGGCCTTTCTTGTTTTTGGCGGACATGTTCCGTGCGGGACAGCCAACCTGGGACTGACGCGCGATTGTCTGCTCACCGCCTCGGGGATGGGAGCGGAGCGGCCGCACAGGCCTTTAGCGGGGTGATCACGTCGCAATGACGTGGTCGCCCCGATTGCTATGCGCAGGTCGTTTGGATTACTGCGAGATTCGCGCAGTTCAGTCGCCGAACAGCGAACCGCCCGTTTTGCCGAGGTTGCGGAAGATCTGCTTGAACAGACCGTCTTCCTTCGGGTTGGCCGGTGGTGTCGAACGGCTGATGAAGTCGAACACCTTGCCGTCCTTCAGGCCATACTCCGCGATGCGCTCGACGCTGCCGGTCTGCGTGAAATAAACGGCAACGATCCGGCGATCGATTTCCTTCGGCGCCATGAACGCCGTCTGCGAGGTCGTGTTCGAGATGTAATAGAAGGCTTGCCCGGTGCCGACGGATGAGGTTGTGGTTGGCGTACCCAGGCTCAGGCGAACCTGTTCCTTGCTCATGCCGGGCTGGATCTGCTGCAGGTCGGTTTCCTGGAACTGATGACCATGCTTGGTGATGGTCGATCCGCAACCCGCCAGCAACCCAGCCAGCAGGAGCGCGGCCAACGTGCCTTTGCACCGCTGCGACCATTGCCCTGATGCACTTGCCTTCAACCGGTCTGCTCCGTAAGCGTTGGTTCCCAGACGCATGTTTTCCCAGGCTCCGGGAATCATCTTGTCTTACCCCTTGTGCCCGCTTATCCGCAGGCACACCCATTTGCAACGCGGAGCGGCAACTTATGCATCGGTCACAGATTTCACACCCCAAAAGGCGCGAATTCTGATGCTTTCGTGGTGGAGAAAGCGCAGCCCAGCCGGGCGGACGGCAACAGAGCTTTATGGCTCGATCGTGACGGCTGCGCGTCGAGAGGCTTTCTATGTTCGCGATGGTGTCCCCGATACACCAGACGGGCGCTTCGCCCTGTTGATCGTGCACATGTTCCTGGCGATGGAGCGGCTGCGTTCGGAGGGAGACGCAGGCCAAACGCTCAGCCGTGCCCTGGTCGAAGCGTTCGTGTCCGACATGGATGATTCGATGCGCGAGATGGGCGTTGGCGATCTGTCGGTGCCCAAGAAGGTGAAAAAGGCGGCCGGTGCGCTCTACGATTGCGTGGCGGCCTACCGTGCAGCCATCGAGGTGGGTGATCTGGCAGAAGCTTTGCGCGCAACCGTGATGCCGGGCGACGCCGCGCCAGCCGCGGATGCGGTCGCTTCCTATATGAAGCAGGCCGCAGCGGCTCTTGCGGCGCAGCCGGCGCCGGAGATACTGGCCGGCCGCGTCGCGTTTCCCGATCCGTGATTCCCTGAGAGGAGGCTGCCCGTGTCCACTCATCTCGATTGGCGTCACAGCGTCACCGATATTCCCGAGCACGGGCTGACGATGAAGCGCAGCGCGGATGGCGAGGTTCGCGCGTTCGTGGCGGCTGAACTCGACATCATGGGCTGCAGCCGTCTCGATGCCCGCTACGAGATCAACGCACTAGGGCATGGTGGATATCTGCTGTCGGGGCAGCTCAACGCGGATGTCATCCAGGCCTGCGTCATTACGCTGGAACCTGTTGAAGAGCGGATCGACGAGCCGTTCGAGGTTGAGTTTCGCCCCGGCGAGACGCTCACCGCTGAGTTCGATGCCATGGAAACCCGCGACATCGAACCGCTGATCGACGGTCTCATTCCAGTCGGCCGCATTGTTTATGAACAGCTCGCTTCCGCGCTGAATCCCTACCCGCGCAAGGAAGGTGCCGAGCATCAGTCGCTCCCCGAGAAACAGGAGACACCTGAAGCCCGGGGGAATCCGTTCGCTGTCCTCAAGAATCTGAAGCCGAAGACCTAAGCACGCAAGCGGCTGAATCTTCGGCAAGCAGGCTTAGGAAAGTGGTGCAGGAGTGACGCAGTTTCCCGTAACCGGGGAGGCGACCAAGAATTCCGTTGTCTAGCACCGCTAAATCGCTATCTTCCGGGGTCGTCCACAGGGTGCGCTTTTGCCGAACTACCGGACAAGCCGCGCCATCATCTCAAATAGGATTGATGATCCAGGCCAAGTCATGCCCGCGCAGCGAATCATAGCGCTCGATGCCATGGGTGGTGATCATGGGCCGGAGGTCATCGTGCCTGGTGCCGCCCTGGCACTCGTGCGCCATCCCAACATCCAGTTTCTGTTGTGCGGCGATGAAGCCGCCATTTCTCCCGTTCTGGCGTCGCATCCGGAACTGGCTGCGAAATCGCGCATCGTGCACACGACCAGTGTCGTGAAATCCGACGAGAAACCGAGTCAGGCACTGCGCCGCGGCAAGGGCACCAGCATGTGGCTGGCACTTGAAGCCGTGCAGAAGGGCGAGGCGGAAGCTGCTGTTTCGGCAGGCAACACCGGCGCGCTGATGGCCATGGCCAAGCTTGTGCTGCGCCCGATCGCGGGCATCGAGCGTCCTGCGATCGCGGCATTGTGGCCGACAGTAACCAGCGAATGCATCGTGCTCGATGTCGGTGCTAACATCGGCGCTTCGGCGCGCCAGCTTTGCGATTACGCGCTGATGGGCGCCGCGATGTCTCGCGCGCTCTACCAGATCGAGCGGCCGTCCGTCGGTTTGCTCAATGTCGGGGTTGAAGAGATCAAGGGCATGGACGAAGTGCGCCAAGCCCATGCCTGGCTCAAGGAAACCAAGGATCTGCCGGTCGAATATCGCGGGTTTGTCGAGGGCAATCAGATCGGCCAGGGTGTGGTCGATGTCGTTGTGGTCGAAGGCTTCGCCGGCAACATTGCCCTGAAAACTGCGGAGGGCACGGCGCGCCAGATCGCCCAATATATTCGTGCCGCCATGACCCGCACGTTGCTATCGCGGATGGGCGCGCTGTTGGCGCGTGGTGGGTTTAATGTGTTGAAAGAAAAGATGGATCCGCGTCGCGTCAACGGTGGCACGTTCCTTGGCCTTAACGGCATTGCGATCAAGAGCCACGGTGGCACGGACGCACTCGGCTTTGCGAGCGCGGTCGATCTCGGCTACGACATGGCTGAGAGTGGGCTTGTCGCCCGCCTGACCGCTGATTTGCAGTCTTTCCACGGCAAGCTTGAAGCGGCCGTTAGTCAGTAGCGCGGTGCGTTACCGTATTTCGGAAGGATCGCCTTTCGGATGCGGATCTCCCTGCAGACGGGCTTATCCCGTCGCAGCCGCAACAAGAGTAGGGGGAAACCTTGGCTGTCATTCGATCTGTGATCCGCGGCGTTGGAGCCTATCTGCCCAAGCGCGTGCTGACGAATGCCGAGCTGTCCCAGATGGTCGACACCAACGACGAGTGGATTCGCGAGCGCACCGGCATCAGCGCCCGCCATATCGCCGCTGATGGAGAGTTGACCTCGGATCTTGCCATCGCTGCGGCAAAGCAAGCCCTCGTGCGCGCCAACGTCGATCCGGTCGAAATCGACCTGGTCATCTGCGCCACCGCCACGCCGGATCGCACGTTTCCCGCCACTGCGACGCGGATCCAGGCCAGCCTTGGCATCAGCAAAGGGGCGGCGTTCGATTTGCAGGCGGTTTGCTCCGGTTTCGTCTACGCCATGACGACCGCCGACAACTTCCTGAAGTCGGGCCAGTTCAAGCGCGCGCTGGTGATCGGCGCGGAGACCTTCTCGCGCATTCTGGACTGGTCGGATCGCACGACCTGCGTCCTGTTTGGCGACGGTGCCGGTGCTGTCGTGCTCGAGGCCCAGCCTCAGCATGGCACCCGCGATGATCGCGGTATTCTCGCGACCCGCATCCGCTCTGACGGACGTTTCGAGGAGCTTCTGTACGTCGATGGTGGTCCCGGCTCGACCCGCACAACCGGCCACCTGCGCATGAACGGGCGTGAGGTTTTCCGCCATGCCGTCCAGAAGATTTCGGGCGTCATCGAGGAAACGCTGGTGATGACCGGCTACGCGGCGGACGAGATCGACCTCTACGTGCCCCACCAAGCCAACGCCCGCATTCTGGATGGCATCGCTAAGAAGCTCGGCGTGTCGCCGGACAAGATCGTCGTGACACTGGGGCAGCAGGGCAACACTTCGGCAGCTTCCATTCCTTTGGCATTGAATCATGCCTACGAGCAGCACAAGCTGAAAGAAGGTAATCTTGTGCTGATGGAAGCCATGGGCGGCGGTTTCACCTGGGGCGCCGTGCTGGCGCGCTGGTAAACTTTGGTTGCAATAAGGCACGCCGCCGCCGCGCGCGGTGGCACCATCGGTGCTGAACGTCATTAAAATACCCATTCAAAATCAGCTGCTTGCACAACTTGCTGATTGACCGTGAACGTTCGTATGGCTAGCATCCTTTCGGGAAAAGTGGCGAAGGGGAGGCGTATGTCATGGGCGGTAAGACACTGACCCGGGCGGATTTGGCCGAGGCGGTTGTCCAT
>JAEZBU010000176.1 GCA_023426855.1 Pseudomonadota bacterium
ACGGCCACGACACGATCGCGATTGGCTCCGATGGTGTCCTCGATGAATTCGCGCACTTCTCGGCCACGTTCGCCGACAAGTGCAATCACCACGGCATCGAAACCGGTTGCCTGGGCGAGCATTGCCAGCAGCGTGGATTTTCCAAGCCCAGAACCGGCGAAAATGCCGATGCGCTGGCCGGCACACAACGGCGTAAAAAGGTCGATGACGCGAATGCCGGTTCGCATCGGTTTTGTCACCCGCTGTCGCCGCATGGCGGACGGCGGCGATCGTTCGAGTGATACAACATCGGCTCCTTGATCGAGGGGCCCTTGGCCATCGATCGGCAATCCGAATGCGTCGAGGATGCGCCCCTTCCACGAAAGGTCCGGGCTGAGCGCGATGGGGCCACGAGCGCGAACGCGCGTTCCTAGTCCAATTTTCAGCGGCTCGTTGAATGATTTTACCGTTGCGCCGCGCTCGTCGATGCGAATGACTTCGCCGAGTTCATCGTGGCGCCCGAGTTCGACACATTGCCCGAGCTTCAAATGCCAGGACAAGCCGTCGACGCGGATGGAGGTCGGGGTCGCCTCGGATACGACGCCGCTCGCGCGAACGAGGCTGTTATTCCGCGACGGTGGCGCTAACGCGTCAGCGAGCGCTCTCAGAGCGTTGGCTGTCAAGATGTCTCGCCCAGAGATCTGACCGCACCCTTCAGGGATGCGTCGGAATCGTTGATTGCGTTGGTGATGGCTTCAAAAGCGCGGGAAACCATGATCAGCCGGCTCATTTCCAAAACCGGATTGACGTTTGCGCGCTCGGTATAACCTTGCTGCATCCCCGCTTTGGTAAAATCCAGAACCGGCGTCGCTGCGCGGTCGGGCACTACGCCGGAGTTTTCGTAGCGGGTCAGCCGCGCGCGTTCGTCGATCTGAAACAGTCCGATGACGCCGACTTGCTGATTATTCTGTGCGATCGTGCCATCGCGCGCGATCGTCGGCGTTCCGGCATTGGGATCAAGAAGGATGCCGGCCCCACCGATATCCAGCACCTGATGGCCGTTCAGCGTCAGCAGCTCTCCAGCTTCGTTGATTTTGAAGCGCCCATCACGTGTGTAAACCTGTCCGGCCGGTGTCGCGATCGAAAGCCAGGCATCGCCTTCGACGGCAACATCCAGCGCATTATCGGTGCGAACGAACTCACCGCTTCTGCGCGATATGTAAGTGGTGCCGTCGGTGGCAAAGGCGACTGGATCGCGCGGGACTTCCGACAGCACGGTTTCAAAGCGAACCTGTTCCGCGCGGAAACCAACCGTATTGGAATTAGCAACGTTGTCGGCGATCGTTGTGATGCGCTTCTGAAGCGCGATCTGGCCTGACAGCGCGACGTAAAGACCGGATTGCATATTTTATCGTCCTCCGATCCTGAATTTCTGCAAGCTGGTGAGAAGGCTCAGTGTCAGCCCCGCCCGGGACTGCTGGCCGATCAGCAGTGCATTCGTGGGCTGAGACATCGTCGGGCCCTCGGAGACCTCCCACATCGTCGTAAAGCGCTGGACCAGTTTTTGTAATTTCTCAGGATCTGAGAAGTCTTCGATCTTGATCCGTTTCACGATCGCGTCGGCCTGCTTGTCGATATCCGCGCCCGCCATCGACGAAGGCATGCCAAGGATCGTGTAAACGACCTTTTGGAGCGCGGGATCGGCCAGGATCTCGTAGGCGTTTTTGACACTCGGGGCCTTGCGCGTGAAATACAGAGCCAACCTCACGCCTTCATTCTGGGCGCCGGCATTCTCCTCAAGCGTTTGCCGCATGTATTTGTCGACAGTGCCTTGCTTTGTCGACTGGAAAACCATGGCATCTTCGCCATAGCGCGCGAAGTTAAACGTCTCGACGAAATCGCGGTAGCGCTTGTCGGACAGGCGGTTGGCAAAGCTGCGGTCGTCGTCGATGCCCTCGGTCAGCGCTTTTCGAACAAATGCTTTGGCATAATCCATATCGCCGAGGCCGTGCGCCTTCATGGCGTATTTGAACAGGCGATCGTCAGCGAGAAAGTCTTTGATCGATTTTACGTTGCCGATGTTTTCCAGATAGTAGGCGGTTTCCCTCGCAACCATGGGCTGCTTGGCCGTCGTCTCGAGTGAGCGATCGATATCGTTGGCTATCAGCCGGTAGCTCATCGAGGTCGTCAGCACAGCGCCCGCCCTTCAAGTCGAATTTCTAGCCGTCGTTGCGCCGACAGTGGCTCATCCGCCTTACCTGAAGCTGTTGATTGCGCCGACGTGCGTTTGCAACAGGCTCACGCAAGGCTCAGCACGTCTAACGAATATTCAAAGGGTGCGAAGCAGGGACTGATCCAGTGACGATCATTATCGGGCTTATAATCACCCTGGGCTGTATGCTCGGCGGCTTCATGGCTATGGGTGGCCATGTCGGGGTGATCTGGCAGCCTTGGGAATATGTGATCATTTGCGGTGCCGCACTTGGCACGTTCGTGGTCGCAAACCCAATGAAGACCATTAAGGACGTCGGCAAGGGGATCGGCGAAGCCTTCAAGAATTCTGTGCCGACGCGGCAGGAGTATCTCGATGTGCTCGGCCTGCTGCACGCATTGATGCGTGAGTTGCGCGGGCCGAATCGCAATGAGCTCGAGGCGCACATCGAAAACCCCGCGGAATCGGCGCTGTTCAAAAAATACCCGACCACGCTGAAGAACGCGGAGCTGGTCAGCTTCGTGTGCGACTACTGCCGCATCATTTTGATGGGCAATGCGCGGCCGCATGAAATCGAATCATTGATGGACGAGGAAATCGAAACCGTCCGTCATGACAAGATGAAGGCGCAGCAGGCGTTGGTTACGGTATCCGAAGGGCTTCCCGCGCTTGGCATCGTTGCGGCCGTTCTTGGTGTCATCAAGGCCATGGGCGCACTGGATCAGGCGCCAGAGGTTTTGGGTGCGCTAATCGGCGCTGCACTGGTCGGTACGTTCGCGGGCATCTTCTTTTCCTATGCTGTCGTGTCGCCTGTAGCGACCAAGATGAAGCTGGTGCGCGAAAAGCGCCTGCGCCTCTACGTCATCGTCAAGCAAACCCTGTTGGCATTCATGAATGGTGCGATGCCCCAGGTTGCGACGGAGCATGGTCGTAAAACCATTTCGGCCTACGAGCGTCCGTCGATCGATGATGTCGAGCAGGCTGCACTGTCGGGTGGTGGCGAAGAAGCGGCCCGTAAGGAGGCAGCGTGACGGCGTCCGCAGAGCAAAGCCACGTTCAGCGTGATGCGTTCGCAGTCATCTTCGGTGGCGAACCGCCGATCACCGAGCGCCTGCCCATGCTGCCGGTCGCGGTCGAGCGGGCGGCGAATGCGTGCTCGGACGAGCTGCGCGACGTGTCGGCGTTGGCGCCCCAGATTCGGTTGGCGGGAATTTCGCGCGGCACGCTCGGGCAACTTATCGATTCGGAAGAGGGCGTCAGTGTCGTCGAGATGCTGCATGCGCCAGAGTGGGATTGCCATCTTCTTGTTCATCTGAATCGCGATTTGGTTTTCGCGTACCTCGAAATGGTTCTCGGTGCCGACGGATCGCAGCCCGCGTTTGGGGAAGATCGTCGGCTCACGCGCATCGAGACGCAGGTTGCGCGTACGTTGATCGCGCGTCTTGGTCGGGCGCTCGAACTGGGATTTTCTTCGTTCGCGCAGACGGCATTCGCTGAGATTGAAGATCCTGCCCGCATTGATATCGACCTGATGGGCGGGGCCAACGCGGCTGTGGCCATACTCCATCTTCGCATCGACTTCGCGGATCGTGGTGGCGATGTTCAGATTGCCATCCCGAAATCTGTGCTGACGGCGCTACGACCCGCGCTTGCGCCGTTGCCTGCCGGAGAGGCTGGCCGCGCTGATCCCGGCTGGAGCCGGCAGATCCAGAATGAAATTACACGAACGCAGCTCATCCTGCGCGCGGTCCTGGATGAGCGTATCCGGCCGATGGTCGACATTACGAATTTGCAGGTCGGGCAAATCCTGGAATTGGAAGCGACGCCGCGCAGTCGCATTCGCGTTGAATGCAATGGGCAGCCTTTGCTCTGGTGCGAAATCGGAAAGTCGAACGGCGCATATACGCTTCGTGTCGATGGCTTCATCGATCACGAAGAAGAGTTCATGCATGACCTGCTGTTCGGTCGATAGCTGGTCACGTTGGTGCCGGCCTGTAAGGGCGGCGGGTGCTCAACTCAGAATTCAGGGTGATAACAATGTCTCAAGGCGCCAGTGCAACTAAACAAGATTCGCTGCTGCAGGAGTTTGCTGCCGAGCTGACGCCTTCGGCGGAGGAGCTCGCTGCGGCACTTGGACCGTCGCAGGCTGCCGCCAACGGGGATCCGTCCTCTGGCGCACCGCTGGCGCGAAACCTTGAAATGATCATGCGCATTCCGGTTTCTGTGCAGATCGTCCTCGGTTCTGCAACAATGCCGGTTTCGGGGCTGGCAAAACTCGGCCGAGGTGCTGTTATTCCACTAGATCGCCGAGTCGGCGAACCGGTCGACGTTGTTGTGAACGGGCGCGTTGTGGCTCGTGGGGACGTCGTTGTAATGGATGAAGGTGGTTCTCGATTCGGCATCGCGCTGACCGAGGTCGTGACCACTACGGGAACGGGCAGAGGGACCTAGTTCATCTCGAGCGTCATGACGAACCAGGTCGCACCTACGGCTGAGCCGGATGTCAATTCTCTGGGCGGTCCAGAGAAGGTGGCTATTTTGCTGCTTGCTCTTGGCCGGCCCAAGGCTGCTCAGCTCCTGAAACGTTTTGACCCGGAAGAAATTCGACTGATAACCAATGCTGCGAGCAAGTTGCCATCGCTTTCCGGTGGCGATCTCGGGGTTCTGGTTGAAGAGTTCGCGAAGCTTTTCTCCGGCGGCGTGAACTTTGTCGGGACTGCGAATGAGGTCAAAAACCTCCTTGCCGACATCATGAGCGAGGAGGAAATCGCGGCGGTCCTGAGTGAACGCAGCGATGAGCCGGATCCGGAAGAGTCGGTCTGGATCACATTCACGCGCTTGAAAGACGATTCGTTGCGCGATTATCTGCTGGGCGAGCACCCGCAGATCGCTGCCGTAATCCTTTCGCGCATTGATTACGGTTTGGCAGCTCGCATTATCGGCTCGTTCCCGGCGGATGTGCGCAATGGGCTGATCTGGCGCATGCTTGGCGTCAAGACGATTGCGGACGATGCCCTCGAGGCACTTGAGCGCGCGCTTAAGGAAGACCTCATTGCGCTGTCGTCGTTCAGTTCGGGTTCTCACGCGGGCATCGCGGAAATATTGAATCGCCTCGATAAGTCCCAATCAGATGCCGCACTTCGCCTGCTTTCAGAAGTCAGGCCAACGGATGTGCGGGCGCTGCGCAGCATGTTGTTCACGTTCGAGGATTTGTACGCACTGTCGCCGAAATCGCTCAGCGTGGTACTCAATCAGGTGCCTGTCGATCAACTCGTCCAAGCACTTCACGGCACGGATGTCCAATTCCAGACGGCTGTTCTTGCGGTGCTCGGATCTCGCGCGCGCAGAATGCTGGAAGCCGAATTGCAGCCGGGTCGCGAGCCGCCGGCCAAAGAGGTCGAGGAGGCGCGGCGTGCCATCGTCGATGTCGTGCTGAAGCTGAATACTCAGGGGCAGATCGAGCTACCGTCGGCCGACGTCGACAACCAGGCCGCGTAACGGAGGCGTCCAGCCGATGTCTGAAGCGCCTGATAAAGAGAGTAAAACAGAAGAGGCGACCGAGAAGAAAACACGCGATGCCATTGAGAAAGGCAACATTCCTTTCTCGAAGGAGGCCGCGGTTTTCGGTTCCTTGTTGGGCATTTTTATAATTGCGTCGCTATTCGCCGTTCGAGTCGGTGAAATCCAATATGCCCTGCGGCCATTCATCGACAATCCTGGCGGTTGGGCTCTGGAGAACGGGGGCGATGCCGTCAACGTGCTTGCTGGCGTTGGATGGGCGGCAGCGTCGGTGCTGCTTCCCGCAATAGCGGTGCTGGCTGCTTTGGGGCTCGCTTCGTCTCTGCTCCAGAACGTGCCCAGCATGGTGACAGACCGCATTCAACCGAAATTATCCCGGCTTTCGCTGAAGCAGGGATGGACCAGGCTTTTTGGTCCCCAGGGCCGAGTCGAGTTTTTGAAGGCAACTTTCAAATTCAGCGCGATAAGCGCCGTTGGCTTCTTTTTGGTCGGTGCGGTTCGCAATGATGTCTTGAATGCGATGTTCATGGAACCGAGCGAGCTGCCGGGGCTTATCCATGGCGTGGCGAAATGGCTGATCGCGGGCGTCGTTGTTGCAACCTTGCTTTTGATGGCGGTGGATCTCGTCTGGTCTCGCGTCTATTGGAGGCGGGAGCTCCGCATGACTCGTCAGGAGGTGAAGGACGAGCACAAGCAGATGGATGGCGATCCGATTCTGAAAGCCAGGATGAGATCGCTAGCGCGAGATCGTTCCCGTAAGAGGATGATCGCGGCCGTACCACAGGCAACTCTGGTGATTGTCAACCCAACCCACTATGCCGTCGCGCTGCGATATACGCGCGACGAAGGCGGCGCGCCACGCGTCGTTGCCAAGGGAACCGACCTGATTGCATTGAAAATCAGGAGCGTCGCTGAAGAAAATGAGGTTCCGATCGTTGAAGACAAGCTTCTGGCAAGATCCCTGTACAAGAAAGTTGAAGTCGATCAAATGATTCCGCCGGAGTTTTACAAAGCGGTGGCACAGATCGTGTTTTTCCTGATGTCACGTGGTGGCATCAAAAAACGGGCATAGTTCACAGGGTTGGGGAAATGCGGAAAGAGGCGTGCGATACGACGCGACAGCGTGAGATTGCGCTAGCTGACGCCGTCAGGGAAATTGCGTCCGAACTTCGGCTCGTGGAGTCGGCAGATTTTGTCGCCTTCATCCGTACGGAGCAGTTCGGCAATATCGAACAGCTCGTGAGTTCGTCGACGGAGCTTTTTTACCGGCCTAATACCATTTCATTCGGACACTCTGCCGATGTCATGATGAATTGGGGGGAGGCGCCTACGGTTGTGCTCGATATGGAGTTTCACTACCGGCAGGTGAATGTCTATTTCCGCCTCGTTCTGGAAGCGCTGCAGGCTGGCGTCGAGATTGATTACATCTCTTTCGACAACCCTTCCGCCGACCCAGAAGACAATACACGCAAGCTGATACAAGCAATAGACGCAGCACGTCTGGCACCAGTATCGTCACGTGTATCTGCAGGTGATGGATCGGCAATGAATCAGGCGGTCACACAAGCATTCTGAAAAATGCGACCGACAGCTTCCGGTAAGCCTGGGACAAGACAAACATCTTAGCAATTCATAAATTTGAATTGCCGGGGGTTTGATGATTCCAGTCCACCTTTTCGATCTGGTATCCCAGCACAACAGTTGGCTGACTGTGCGGCAATCCGCGCTTGCCGGCAATATCGCCAACGCCAATACCCCTGGGTACAAGGCGCTCGATACACAAGATTTTGAGGCCGTTCTCAATTCTGTCCCGCTGGGAATGGCGGCAACGCAGCCCGGGCACATGAATCCGACGCCAGGTGGACCGCCCGTGACGGACGTGCGCGAGGATGAATCCTGGGACGTTCTGCATTCCGGTAATACCGTCAGTCTTGAGCAGGAGCTGGTCAAATCCGGTGAAGTGCGTGGCGCTTTTGCGCTCAACGCCGGGGTAACCAAAGCTTTCCACCGCATGCTCTTGGCCAGCACGAAAGGCTGACGATCATGGCTGATCCGTTACAGGTCACTTTGCGTGTGGCTGCTTCGGGACTACAGGCCCAGTCAAATCGCGTGCGGGTCGTTTCCGAGAATATGGCCAACGCGCATTCGACTGCGAGTATCGCCGGCGCTGATCCCTACAGCCGCAAGACCCTGACGTTCGAAAGCGAGGTTGACCGCGTTTCCGGAGCAAACCTGGTCAAAATCGAAAGCATCGATGTCGATCCGTCGCCGTTCCGCCTCGAGCACGATCCAAATCATCCCGCGGCCGACGAGGCGGGATATGTGAAATTGCCGAACGTGAATCTCATGGTTGAGATGGCGGATATGCGCGAGGCAAACCGCTCCTACGAGGCGAACCTGCAGGTCATCAAGCAGGCTCGCGAAATGATTTCGATGACCATCGATCTGCTGAGGTCAACGTAATGATCGATCAGATTTCTCCGATTGGCGCCCACTCCGTTGGTCCTGTCGGCGGCGCGTCGCGTGCTGCGGCGACCGGCGCTACCGGAGCAGCCGGTGCGACGGCCGGGGCCGGCGATTTCTCCGCGGTTCTGAGCCGGATGATCACCGAGGCAACCGACACCCTGCGTGCCTCTGAGGCAGCATCGATCGCCGGCGTCAAGGGGCAGGCGACCGTGCAACAGGTTGTTGAGCATGTCATGGCGGCCGAGCAGACACTGCAGGCTGCAATCGCCATCCGCGACAAAGTCACGGCGGCATATCTCGAATTGGGCAGAATGCAGATTTAAAGGGACGACGCGACTATGCGAGCGCTAGCCATTGCCGCCACAGGCATGAATGCCCAGCAACTGAACCTGGAAGTCATTGCCAATAATATCGCGAATATAAATACGACCGGGTTCAAGCGCGCGCGCGCAGAGTTTACAGACCTGCTTTATCAGGCCGAGCGCGCTGCCGGCGCGCCAAATCGCAGCGGCGACACGATGATTCCCGAAGGCGCGCAGGTCGGACTTGGTGTGCGTTCGGCGGCCATCCGCAATTTGCACATGCAGGGTGCGCTGACAAACACGACGAATAAGCTCGATCTCGCATTGAATGGCCGCGGCTGGTTTCAGGTCGAGGGCGCCGATGGCGAAACGCTGTATACACGCGCAGGCGCTTTCAATAAGGACGCAAACGGACAGATCGTGACCGTCGACGGCTATGTGGTCCAGCCCGCGATCACCATCCCGACCAATGCGACTGCCGTGATCATCAACGAAAGCGGTCAGGTCTACGTTCGCATCGAGAACGAGATCGACCTGCAAAATCTCGGTCAGCTTACGCTGGCGAATTTCGCCAACGAGGCTGGCCTCGATCCCCTGGGTGGAAATCTGTATCGGGAAACGGTTGCCTCGGGTGCTGCTGTCGTCGGTATGCCGGGTGATCCCGGATACGCACGGGTCCATCAGGGCTATCTGGAGAATTCCAACGTCGATCCGGTAAAAGAAATCACCGAGCTCATTTCGGCGCAGCGCGCCTATGAAATGAACTCGAAGGTTATCCAGGCCGCAGATGATATGTTCGGAACCATCGCCAAGGGTATTCGCTGATATGCTTGGTGCTCGCGCCATGTCCTCTCGCGACTCGCTGGGTTTGGCGCTCGGATGGGTGTGCTTGCTGAGCGTTATGTTCGGGCTATTCACGGTATCGTCGGCAATCGCGAACGTGCAGTCGCTGCCGGTGCCACGCGTAGCGATCTATCCAGGCGATGCGATCGGCCCTGAGCATCTCGATCAGCGCCTGTTTCGGTCTGGCGCAAGTCAAATGCCGATTTTCGTGTCTCCCGATGCCCTCATCGGAAAAGTCGCGCGGAGAACTCTGCTGCCCGGCCAGCCGGTTCCTTTCAACGCAGTCAGAGAGCCTCACG
>JAEZBU010000215.1 GCA_023426855.1 Pseudomonadota bacterium
GTGCGATGCCAGCCTTCTTCTACGATCGACACCAGCGTTCGCCCGTCGTCCAGCGGCTCGAAGCTCATCGTCACGGTTGTGTTGTATCCGGCGCTTCCGTCCGACGGCGCTGTGTCGTCTGCCGCCCAGCGCAGCACGATGCGCCGATCGGTCTCCACCTCGACGACTTCGACCGGAAACGAGCCGGGGAAGTCCGCGAACGACCATTGCACGGTCGCTCCGGTCTCGAGCCGCCCCTTGGCGCCGCCGGTCGTGAAATAGCGCGATAGCTGAGCGGGATTAGTCACCGCCTCGAACACCTCGGCCACGGGCCTGGCGACCCGTGCAGCGACCCTGAACTTGAGCTCTCCAACCTGATCCATCACGCAACTCCCTTGCTGGAAGCCTTCATTATGTTATAAAATTATAACATGTCAATCGAGAGCGATAGCGACAAGGTTTTCAAGGCGCTGGCAGCCGGAACGCGGCGCGCAATTCTCGATGCGTTGAAGGATCATCCGCAGACCACGGGCCAGCTCTGCGCCCGCTTTCCGGAACTCGACCGCTGCACCGTGATGCAGCACTTGAAGGTGCTGGAGGACGCCGATCTGGTCATCGCCCGGCGCGAAGGCCGTGAGCGCTGGAACCACCTCAACGCGCTCCCGATCAAGCACATCCACGATCGCTGGATCGGCCCCTACGCTGCGCACGCCATCACGCTGCTCGACCGATTGGCTTCCGATCTCTCGCCTGGGGAAAAGTAAGTATTACGGCCACCCCTTCTGCGCCACGCGCCTGCGATCGCGTCACCCGAATGACCTAGTCATCCATCTTTCGCGCACCTGTTGGAACTCGAAGGCAGAGCGTCGGTTTTTCGTGTCGCCGCGAGACACGAATGATCGGCGATGGAAACGCTATGCTCCAGGTTCACATCATACTGATCGCCGCGATTGGCATGGCGGCTGTGCTCGCTGTTGGCGCACCCACCACCGTATCGGCGCAGATGGAAAACCCGCGCGAGATTCTCGCGGTCAGGGTCCGATCGCAGGGCTATCCGTGCGGCAAGCCGCTAACGGCCGAGCGCGAACCGAAGCTTTCCGAAGCCGACAGTCCGGCCTGGGTGCTGCATTGTGACAATGCCAGCTATCGCATCGTTCTGCGCGCCGATATGGCGGCCTACATCGAGAGACTGAACCAGAAACAGTAACCGATCAGGGCTTGACGGTTTCGCCCAGCCAATCGATTGCCGCCTGCACGCCGCCCCTGCCATGCGGGACGCCCAACGCCGCCAGTCCCGTCTCGATCACGCCCAGCGTTCCGAGCACCATCGGAGCGTTAACGTGGCCCATATGGGCAATACGGAATGCTCGGCCGCCCAGCGCCCCGATGCCGATGCCCAGCACGACACCGCATTTCTCCCGCGCATAGTCGACAAGCGCCGTCGGTCCCTCTTCCCGCTGCCACAGTACGGTGGTCACGGAGTTGGCTCGCTCATTGGCGGCTGCGATGTTGAAGGCCAGCACCTGCCCTTCCGACCACACGGCAACGGCGCGGCGCACGGCCTCCGCCAGGATGCGATGGCGCTCGAAGGCGTTCTCCAAGCCTTCCGCGAACAGCATATCCAGCGCCTGACGCTGCGCGAACAGCAGGTGCTCGGGCGGGGTGCCGCAATACTTCTGATAGTGCTCCGGTCCCTCGCGGAAACCCCAATCCCAATACGGCGTATTGAGATTGGCCGTATTGCTTCGGGCAAAGGCGCGTTCGCTGGCTGCCACGAACCCGAGCCCCGGCGGCGTCATCAGGCCCTTCTGCGATCCCGAGACGGCCACATCGACGCCCCAGGCATCCATCTCGAACGGCACTGTGCCGAGCGACGCCACCACATCGACCATGAACAGCGCGGGATGACCAGCGGCGCGGATCGCCTTGCCGATCGCTTCGACGTCGTTGGCCGCGCCGGACGCGGTGTCGATCTGGACAACCAGAACCGCCTTGATCTCGTGCGCCTTGTCCGCGCGCAGCCGCGCCTCGACCTCATCCGCCCGCACCGCACGCCGCCAGTCGCCGCGTAGCAGCTCGACATCAAGGCCGAGCTTGGTGCCCATTTCGCCCCAGCCAACCGCGAAGCGGCCGCTTTCAAGCACCAGCACCTTGTCGCCACGCGACAGCACGTTGCATAGCCCGGCTTCCCAAGCGCCGTGCCCGTTGGCGGCGTAGATGTAAGTGCGGCCGGCGGTGCGGAAGACCTTCTTGAGATCAGCCAGCAGGCTCATGGTCACATCGACCAAACTGCCCGTGTAGATGTCGACGGCCGGCCGATGCATGGCGCGCAGCACTTCGTCGGGCACCGTAGTTGGCCCGGGAATGCTGAGAAACTGACGGCCGGCACTGACACTCATTGCACGCACTCCATTCCATTGGCGCGGGAAAGGCGCATGGTGATCCCGCGCCTTTGCGGTGGCGTCAAGGCGAGCTGTGTACTTCAGGGTACGTCATAGAAGCGCACGGCCTCGCCGCGCGCGGGTTCACGGATCTCGCCCTGCCACATCGCAACACCGCCGCGCACCAGCGTACCGACCGGCCATCCGGTAACGGTTACGCCATGATACGGCGTCCAGCCGGCGCGGCTGGCGATCATGCTGTTATCGATCTTTTCCTTACGCTTCAGATCGACGACGGTCAGGTCCGCATCATAGCCGACCGCGATGCGGCCCTTGCCGCGGATGCCGAACAAGCGCTGCGGACCGTGGCTGGTGAGATCGACGAACCGCTCCAGCGACAGCCGCCCAGCATTGACGTGATCGAGCATGGTCGCCACCAGCGTCTGTACGCCGGTCATGCCGGAATGGCTGGCCGGATAGGCGTGGTCCTTTTCCTCGCGCGTGTGCGGGGCGTGATCCGAGCCAAGCACGTCGACTACGCCGTTAGCCACTCCGGCCCAGATCGCCGCGCGATGACGCTCATCACGCACCGGCGGGTTCATCTGCGCGTAGGTGCCGAGCCGCTCGTAGCAATCGGGCGCGACCAGCGTCAGGTGATGCGGCGTTACCTCCACGCTCGCCCAGTCCTTGTGGTCGGCGAGATAGACCATCTCTTCCGCCGTCGAGATATGCAGAACATGCACCCGGCGGCGATGCTTTTCCGCCAGCCTGACCAGACGCTGCGTGGCAATCAGCGCCGCCGTCTCGTCACGCCACACCGGATGCGACGACGGATCACCGGGTTTGCGCAGGTCGGCGCGCTCGCGCAGGCGCGCCTCGTCCTCGGCGTGGAATGCAGCCCGGCGGCTGATAGCGCCTACGATGCGATCGAGGCTCGGTTCGTCCTCGACCAGAAGGTTGCCGGTCGAAGAACCGATGAACACCTTGATACCGGCGCTTCCAGGCAGCTTTTCCAGGGCCGGAATATCACCGACGTTCTCGCGCGTGCCACCGACGTAGAATGCGAAATCGCAGAACATGCGGTGGTGGGCGCGCTTGATTTTATCGGCGAGGCGCTCCGCATCCGTGGTCAGCGGATTGGTATTGGGCATCTCGAACACAGCAGTGACGCCACCCAGCACCGCCGCGCGGCTGCCGGTTTCGAGATCTTCCTTCTGTTCCAGGCCCGGTTCGCGGAAATGCACCTGTGTGTCGATCACGCCGGGCAGGATGTGCAGCCCCTTGCAGTCGATCGTTTCGGCCGCCGCGCCGTCCCCGATCGCCCCCAGCGCCACGATGCGGCCATTGCGGATGCCGATGTCGCGCTCGCTGCGCCCGTCATGGTTGACGACCGTCCCGCCCTTCAGCACCAGGTCATAGGTCTCAGCCATGTCCGCATCTCCTTCCGCTTGCCACGTCGCGCTCCGCCGCTTACCTACCTGTCACGGCACGATGACCGCCAGTGCTTTCTTCGTGCATTCGCCGACCGCCTCTCAGGGTTTCTCGCATGACCAGCTCAAATATGGCGCTGCTCACCGATCGCGGCGTGGTGCGCGTCACCGGCCCGGACGCCGGCAAACTGCTGCAAGGCCTGATCACGGCCGATTTCGACCGCTTCGACAGCCAGCCAGCCCTGTTCGCCGGCCTGCTGACACCGCAGGGCAAGATCCTGTTCGACTTCTTCGTCGTCAAGGCTGACGATGGCTTCCTGATTGACGTCGCCCGCGACAAAGCTGCCGAGCTGGCCAAACGGCTGACGTTCTACAGGCTGCGTGCCAAGGCCACCATCGCAGACGTATCGGCGGATTTCGATGTCTACGCACTGTGGGGCGCACCCGACTTACCGAACCCCGCTCCCGCGATCGCCTATCCTGATCCGCGCCTGCCGGACCTCGGCTATCGCCTGATCGCGCCGCAGGGAACGCCGCCGGCAGTTACCACCGTCCTGGCAGCGCCCGAGGCCTACCACGCCCACCGCGTCGGCCTTGGTATGCCCGAAGGCGGCCGCGATTACGTGCTGGGCGACACCTTTCCGCATGAAGCCCTGTTCGACCAGATCGGCGGCGTCGATTTCGACAAAGGCTGCTATGTCGGCCAGGAGGTCGTCTCGCGCATGCAGCACCGTTC
>JAEZBU010000237.1 GCA_023426855.1 Pseudomonadota bacterium
TCACCTTCCCAAAGCTCGGCGATCAGCAGCTCGAAGTCTCGGAACCAACCGATTTCTTCATGGAACTGACGCAGTCAGGACAAGCGCCCGGTCCCGGCGGCGAAACCGCGGCTGAGGAAACGAAAGAGAGCGGCGGCTTCTGGAGCAAGCTCACGCAATCGCTGACCGGCAGCGCTACCGCCGAAGAGAAGCCACAGGTCCTGGCGCTCGAATTCAATCTGCCTTTGCAGAAGCCGGTTCTGGCTGAAGCGGATGGCTTCAATTTCGCAACTTACGACGCCAGCTTCTTCATCTGGTTCGATCTCGCCAAGGACAAACCGATCCAGCTTTCCGATGGGGCGCCACAGGGCTGCAAAGCCGCGTTCGAACCAGCGGTCGCTCAGGAGGCGCCATCGCCTCAGCCACAGTCGCAATCTCTTGCCGATGCGGCAGCCGAAGCGGAGAGCGGCTTCACCTTCAACGTTGGTCAGCCCAGAACCGTGACGGTCTCATGCACCAGATAACGCGCAGCGCGGCAGCCCTTGTCATCCTGCTTGGCATAGCGCTGCTCGCTACGGCTGAACCGGCGCATGCGCAATCGAGCGGCGGCATGTTTAGCGGTGTCTGGCAATGGATTCTGGAAGGTCAGCGGGAACTCACGAACGGCATGACGACGGCCGTCCGCCAGATCAAAGACGGCAATCTCGCGTCCTCCGCCGCCGTCCTCGCGCTGATCAGTTTCCTCTATGGCGTGCTGCACGCCGTCGGCCCAGGACACGGCAAGTTCGTGATTTCATCCTACGCGCTGGCCAACGAGAAGACCGTGCGGCGCGGCATCCTGCTGTCGTTCATGGCCGCGTTCGTGCAGGCCATCTCCGCGATCGTGATCGTCGGCGTCATCGCGGTCGCTCTCAAAGCAACCAGTCTGCAGGTGCGCGCCACCGAAGCCTGGCTGGAAACGGCAAGCTGGGGTTTGATCGCGCTGCTTGGCGCCTGGCTGCTGCTCGGGCAGATCCGCAAAGCGATGCGGTCCACGCCAGCCGCTGCCGATCATGATCACAGCCATGCGCACGGTCACGCCCATGACCACGGGCACAAGCATGCCCACGATAATCATCATCACGGGCACGCTCATCATCATGACCATGCGCATCACCACCACGAGCATGCCGCCGACGGATCCTGCTGCGGTCACACGCACATGGCGACGCCGCAGCAGTTGCAGGGTCAGTGGTCGTGGGGCAAAGCCTGGGCGCTGGCCTTCTCCATCGGCATCCGTCCGTGCACCGGCGCCCTCGGCGTGCTGATCTTCGCGCTCGGCATGGGCATCTTCTGGGCCGGCATCTTCGCAACCTTCGCCATGGCGATCGGAACCGCCATCACGGTATCGATACTGGCTGCGCTGGCCGTCGGATCGCGCGAACTGGCGGCACGCATCGGCGGTGGCGCGGATAGCGTTTGGGCCAGCCGCGTGCAAATGGCGGCAGGCATCGGCGGATCCGCGTTGGTGATGCTGATCGGTGCCAGCTTCTTTCTTGCCTCACTGAGCGGTGCCGGCCCCCTGTAAGATCTCCGGCAATCCGGCCCAACTTTCGCGCCCGATAGATTGCGTCACGACGGACAGGTGATAAGGTCCGTCGCGCTCGCGCCGCGCGCCACGCCTTGAGGCTTTCCAATGACTTCCTCGACTTCCCAAAAGCAGCCGGTTTCCGCTGACGTCATCACCAGGCTCAAGGCCGTTGTCGGTCCAGAAGGGACGATCGAGGATCCGACCGATATCGCACCCTATTGTGTGGCCTGGCGCGACGGCTGGCAGGGCGCAGTCCCGATTGTTCTACGTCCCGCCAATACCGCCGAAGTCGCCGCCATCGTCTCCATCTGCGCTGAAACCAGAACGCCGATCGTTCCGCAGGGTGGCAACACCGGCCTGACAGGCGCGAGCCAGCCGCACAACGACATGAGCGAGGTCATCGTATCGACCAGCCGCATGCGCAAGGTGCGTGAGGTCGATGTTTTGAATGACACCGTCACCGTCGAAGCGGGGGTCGTGCTGGCTGAAATCCAGCGCCTCGCCGCTGACAACGACCGCTTGTTTCCCCTGAGCCTCGGCGCGGAAGGCTCCTGCCAGATTGGCGGCAATATCGCCACGAACGCGGGCGGCACCCAGGTTCTTCGCTACGGCAATACGCGCAATCTCGTGCTTGGCCTTGAAGTCGTCCTGCCGGACGGGCGCATCTGGGACGGGCTGAGGGGCCTGCGCAAGGACAACACAGGCTACGATCTGAAGCACCTCTTCATCGCATCGGAAGGCACGCTCGGCATCATAACGGCAGCGGTCCTGAAACTGGTTCCGCGGTCCACAGCGGTCGAAACGGCGTGGCTGGCGTTGCAGAGCCCGGAGCAAGCCGTATCGCTGCTGGCGCATATGCGCGCACGCTTCGGCGAACAGGTGACGGCGTTCGAACTGATGCAGCGCTCCCTGATTGATCTGCTGCTGGAAGGCGTGCCGGGCAACGAAGACCCGTTGTCTGCGCCGCATCCCTGGTATGTGCTGGTTGAGATCGGTGGCCAAGGCGCTCCGGGCAGCCTGTCAGAGCCTTTTGCCGACGCACTGGCCGCAGCTTTCGAGGCCGAGCTGGTGACCGACGCCGTGATCGCGGCTTCGGGCGCGCAAGCCCAGCGCTTCTGGAAAATGCGCGAAGAGCTATCGGAAGCGCAAAAAGCTGCCGGCGGAACTCTTGGACATGATATCTCCGTTCCGGTATCGCGCATTCCGCAGTTCCTTGCGGAAGCCGACGTAGCCCTGGAAGCGGCCTACCCCGGCATCCGGCTCTG
>JAEZBU010000253.1 GCA_023426855.1 Pseudomonadota bacterium
CGAGCCGTGTGAAGTCCGCAGCATCGGCGTTAGGTCCGGCTAGAGCCAGCCATCGCGCGGTGGCTTGGCTCGTCTTCGGCTTGGCGGCGATGGCCGCTGCGATCAATCGCGCGCCAACCGCACCGCCACCCGCCGAAACCACCACATCCGCGACTTGCGCCGGCATCGCGCTGGCTGCTGGCTTGGGCGGCACCACCATGCCGGAGTAAGAAATCAGCGGTGCGATCTGACCAGCCAGCGGAAACGTGTCTTCCAGCCTGACGAGCGCGCTATCGCCGTGCACGATGACGCGGTCGAACCATGTCGTTAGGACATCCACGGTTTCCTGGGCGCGGCCGGGCTTTGTGCTTTCCTGCAGGATGTCGCGGATCGACGCCACGATGCGGGGCCGGTTCGCACAGGCATGCGCCGCTTCCAGCAGCGGCATCAGCTCAAACCGCATTTGGCGCCGACCGAACGGGAACGCCTCGATCAGCACGACGTCCGGCTGGCTGCGCGCAAACGCGGCGAGAAGATCGGCCGTCCGCCGCGCTTTCACCGCCGCATCGGCCGGAGCGCCGGTCTCGGTGACGAGCGCGGAAAAACCATCCGGGCCGGCTTTCAGCGGCTGCAACTGGATGACGTTCAGGCCCGTCGTATCCAGGCCGGAAACCGGTACACCGCCCAGCACGAGATCGACGGCAAAGCCAGCATCTCTGAGCCCACGCGCAATGCGCAGCGCGCGAAAAACGTGCCCAATCCCGAGGAGGTGCTGAACGTAGAAGAAAACCCGAGGCATCACTGAGCCCCCATCGGACGTATCACTGCGCAGCTTCCCGCACGACGCCGTCTTCGGTTTCCGCATCAAGCGACGTGGCAAACAGCTCGACCAGTTGCGCCACACCGGCCCGCTTGTCGAACGTCGACCGCGTCCGTTGCTCGCCCGCTTGCGCCAGGCGCTGTCGCAAATCGGGATAGCGGATCATGCGTTCCAACGTCTGGCCCAGCGCGCAGCTATCCTCTGGCGGTACCAGCAGCCCCGTTTCGCCATCGCGGATCAGTTCTGGAACACCGCCCACTGAGGTTGACACGCATGCAAGCCCCTGGCTCTGCGCCTCGACCAGAACGTTCGGCAGACCATCGCGATCGCCGTTATCCGCTACGCGGCACGGCAGCACGAAAATGTCGGACTCGCGATAGTTCGCCAGCACCGTGGCCTGATCCTGCGGCCCCAGCCAGCGGATGCGATCCGCAATGCCTTGTGCCGCCGCCTTCGCCTTCAGCGATTTCAGCAGCTCGCCGCCGCCGATGTGCGTCAGCGTCCAATGCACATCGGTCGGCAACGCAGCGAGCGCATCCAGCAAATACGTGAAACCCTTCTTCTCCACCGCGCGGCCAACGGTCAGCAGGCGCACCGGCTCGGCCGGATCACCGCCATCCCGGCGCGACGGCTGATGGCGGTTTAACGTGAAACGTTCCAGGTTCAGCCCGTGATAGACGAGGCGGACATGCTGCGGATCGGGCGCCAGCGAGGTCAGGCGTTCGTGGCCAACCTGGGTACACGTCACCGCCCATTTGGCCGACGCCAGATTATCGCGCAGCTCCCAGTCGGGCGACGTCCAGATATCTTTGGCGTGCGCCGAGCAGCTCCAGTCGAGCCCGGTCATCAGGCTGGCATAGCGGGTTACCGCCGACGGAGTATGGATGAAATGGGCGTAGAGCCAGGATGCGTCTGCCGGCATCTCCGCCGACAGCACCGCAGCCTGCCCGAAGCGGCGGAATCGGTTCGGGCTGAAATCGCGGGTCAGATCACCCAGCCAAGTCCTCAGCGCCTTGCCGAAACCCGGTCGTCGCGACGAGCGGATCACCCCGCGCAGGACCCGCAGCGGCGCGTGATAGAGGTATTCCGGCAGATAGACGACCGGCGAACGGATCGCTTTGTGCACCGGATGGCTGGTCGGATCGGTCGGGTGCCGCATCGACACGATCAGCAACCGCAAGCCGGATTGTTCCAGCCCCAACAGCTCCTCGGCGATGAAGGTTTCCGACAGCCGCGGATACCCCTTCACGACAACAACGATAAGGCCGTTCCCAGGCACGAAGGCGGCTTCCTTCACACGCTTTCCGTCACGGTGTGGGGACTCATTACGTTATCAACGTAGTTCCCCACGATATCCGCAATCGTTTCCAGGCCACGCATATCGACTTTCTGCCCCCGCACGGAGGGTAACGCCCGTGTCGGCAATTGATGCAGAGCGCGCGCCATCAGGCGCGGGTCATCGGCAGCGCTCGGCTCAAGCATATCGACCAAGCCCAGCTCAGCTGCCCTCATGGCCCGGATCAACTGTTCGCGGCGCGGCATGGTACGCGGCACCAGCAGCGCCCGTTTGTCGAACGACAGGATCTCGCAGAATGTATTGTAGCCGCCCATGCTGACGATGGCCGTTGCCTTCAGCATGATCGTTTCAATCTGGCTTTCGAAATCCAGCACCGTGACGTTGGTGAGCTGCCGGGCGCGTTCGCGGATTTCCTCGCGCTCCTCAGCGACCATGAACGGCCCGAGAATCATGACCAGCGGGAATTCCAGCGTGCGGTCATATTCGCGCGCGGCCAGCACCTGCCGCATCAAAGGACCGCCATCGCCGCCGCCGCCGGCCGTGACGAGCACGTAGTCATCCGGCAGTTCCAGCATGCGCAGGTTCTGCTGGCGGGGAATCGAGCGGCCGAGATGACCCGTGAATTTCATCCGCGAGCGCACCGCTTTCGGTACATCGAGACCCGTCAGCGGATCCCAGAAGTTCTTGTAGCCGTAGACCCAAACGTCATCATACAACGCCTCGATCTTGCGTAGCGCATCCGTGCGCTGCCATTCGGCTTGCACGTGCTCCTGGGCATCAAGCACTTCTCGCAGGCCGAGAATGAGCTTCGTGTCCATTCCACGAAGCATCACCAAAGTCTGCTCCAGTTCACCACGCAGCCCCAGCGGCTCCTTGTCGACGATGAACAGGTTCGGCCGATAAAGCTGAGCGGTTTGCTTGATGATGGCACGACGCATCTCGAGCGTATCGCTGAGGTCGATATGCTGAGAAAGGGAAGTGTAATCGCCATTATACAGCTTGATGACACTTGGGATCTTGATGAAATCGACCCGCGCCCGGAAATCAAAGGCACCCGCGATCGACGATCCCGAAATGATCAGAACCTGCAGGCCTTTGAATCGCTCGACGAGCGCATGCGCGATCTCGCGGCACCGGCGCAAATGGCCGAGCCCGAACGTATCATGGCTGTACATGAGTACGCGCGTCTGATCATGTCGTCTCATGTGGTGGCCGCAAGCATCTGCTGTCTTCGCGCTGATCGCAGGTTTTATGGGATAGACGGAGCAATCATCGTGATTGGACGGGTGAATAATCTCCCTGAACGTGCCAGTGCTGCATTCGGTTCAATTCATCGTCCGTCGTCAATCGAAAAATTGGTGATCGACGCTATCAATTAGTTGCTACTTGTAAGGATCGGCAGCATCGCGCAGACCATCGCCGAAGAAATTGAACGCCAGTACAACAAGGATGACCGGCACAGCGGGCAACAGCAGCCACGGGTAAAGCGCCACGATGCTGATATTCTGCGCCTCAGTCAGCAGCACGCCCCAGCTCGTGATCGGCGCCCGAAGACCTAACCCGAGGAAACTCAAAGCTGTTTCGCCGAGGATCATGCTTGGAATGGCCAGCGTGGCACTGGCGATCAGGTGGCTCATAAAGCCCGGAACCAGATGGCGGCCGACGATGCGCGGAGCCTTGGCGCCCATGAGTTGAGCAGCAAGGACATAATCCTCTTCGCGGAGTGATAGCAGCTTGGATCGCACCGCGCGCGCAAGGCCCGTCCAATCAATCAGTCCGAGAATTACGGTAATCGCAAAGTAAACGAGCATTGGGCTCCAAGTCACCGGCATTATCGCAGCGAGCGCCAGCCAAAGCGGAATCGATGGCAGCGATTGCAGGACTTCGATAATCCTCTGAATGACAAGATCGACCGTGCCTCCGTAGTATCCGGCCAGACCGCCGAAAAATAGTCCGAGCACAAAGCTTATTGCAACGCCGAGCAGACCGATCGTTAAAGAAATACGTGCGCCATAGATGATGCGCGACAGGACATCACGGCCAAGTCGATCCGTGCCGAGCAGGAACAATGTTCCGCCCTTCGCCGGACAGATAAACCGGAAACTCCCTTCGATCATCCCCCAAAACTTGTAGGTGTCCTCTCCGTGACAGAAGAAGCGGATCGGCTGCACCCGCGATGTATCCGGCGCATACTCCCTTTTCAGGTTGGTCATGTTCAACGTGTAGCGCTGGCCATAGACGAACGGCCCCACGAAGCGACCTTCGTGGAACAGGTGCACCGCTTGCGGCGGCGCATAGATATGATCGATGTTGCGCGTCAGAAAGTTGTAGGGCGCCAGGAACTCGCTGATCAAAATGCTGAAGTAGAGAATGGCAAGGAAAATTCCGGACACCAGCGCAAGCCGGTGGCGTTTGAACTTCCACCACATCAACCGCCATTGCGAAGCCAGATAGACGCGTTCCTGCGCCGCCGACATCTTCTCGATCGACTGCGGGTCGAACGGTTTTTCCGACACGTAATGCGGTAGCTTCTCGCCCGGCGGCGGCAGGGAGGCGCTCGTCATTTGGTGCTCTTGCCCTGCAGCCGGATTCGAGGATCAAGAAACGCCAGCGCGATATCGGACAGCAGCACGCCGATAACCGTCAGCAACGCCAGGAACATCAGGAACGATCCGGCCAGATACATATCCTGGCTCTGCAGCGCCTTGATCAGCAGCGGCCCGGTGGTCTCCAGCGACAACACGATAGCGACGATCTCTGCCCCCGATACGATCTCCGGCAGGATACCGCCGATACCACCAATGAAGAAGTTCAACGACGAGCGGAGGGGATATTTAACCAGCGCCTTGAAGGGATGCATCCCCTTGGCTTTAGCGGTAATCGCGTACTGCTTTTGCAGCTCGTCGAGCAGATTGGCGCGGATTTTCCGGATCATACTGGCCGTGCCGGCGAGACCGATGACGATAACCGGGATCCACATGTGCTCCAGGATCGACATAAACTTCGCCCAGCTCATGGGCTGGTCGATGTACTCCGGCGCCATCAAATGACCGATCGACGTGCCGAACCAGACGTTGGCCAAATACATCAGCACCAGCGCCAGAAGGAAGTTCGGGATCGCGATGCCCAGCAGCCCGAGGAAGGTCAGCCCGTAATCGCCCCAGCTATATTGATGCGTGGCCGAGTAGATGCCGATCGGGAAAGCGATCAGCCAGGTCAGCATGATGGTCGCGAACGACACCAGGATGGTGAGAAACAACCGGCTACCGATCAAATCGTTGACCGGCATCTGATATTCGAATGAGTAACCGAAATCCCCCTGCAGCATGCCCCCGATCCAGAGGAAGTAGCGCTGCACCGGATGCTTGTCGAAACCGTACTCCTCCTTCAGGAATTCGATCTTAGCCTTGTCGACGCCCTCGCCCTGCGCCTGCAGCTCGGCAATGTAGCTCTCGAAGTAATCGCCGGGCGGCAGTTCCATGATCGTGAAAATGAGCGCGCTGGTCAGCAGCAGCGTCGGGATCATGATCAGGATGCGGCGTAGGATGTAGACGAGCATGGGCTACTGCGACGCCTCTCGGAACCAGAACGTATCCGGAAGGTAGCGCCCGAAAA
>JAEZBU010000272.1 GCA_023426855.1 Pseudomonadota bacterium
GCTTCCACGCTCCGAGCGTGGCGCGGCTCCGATTGGAGCGAGCCTAAGGCATCCAGCTTAGGCACGGCTCCTAGAGAGCCTCAGGATCAGGGCAATTGGTTATGTCGCTTGCCCAATCCACACAAGCTTAAATCCTGATATTTTCAAGGGGAGAGACACTCAATGATGACTTTTGGACGTCGAACTGTACTGGCCGCGCTTGGCCTGGGTCTTGCGATCGGCCAAGCCGCTCCAGCGATGGCTCAGAAGATTACCCTGCGCTTCGGTCATGACCAGGTGGCAGCTCATACCTATCACCGCACTGCCCAGCACTTTGCCAAGCGTCTCGCCGAGGAAACTGACGGCGAAATTACGGTTCGCATTTTCCCTGGCGCTCAGTTGGGCACGGAAACTGCGATGCTCGATGGCCTGAAGAGCGGCAATATGGATTTCTCGGTTGCCACCACGGCCAATGCTTCGAGCTTCGTCAAGAAGTACGGCGTTCTGAGTGTCAGCTACATGTTTGCCGACCAGAACCACTTCTTGAAGGTCTTGAATGATCCCGAGTTCCTGAAGATGTTCGATGCCATGACGGCCGAGGCAAACCCGGGTTTTCGTCGCGCAGGGTTGATCACGCCGGGGGCGCGGCACTATTACAGCAACAAGGGCCCGGTGAACACGGTTGAGGATCTGCAGCAGATCAAGATGCGCGTTATGGCGTCTCCTGTTGAATCCAAGGTGTGGAGCTCGCTCGGAACGTCACCACTCGCCATTCCATTCGGCGACTTGTACACAGGCATGCAGACCGGTCTTATTCAGTCGGCCGAGAATTCTCCTGGCTCATACGGCCTGAGCAAGCATTTTGAAGTCGCTCAGTACTTCTCGCTCACGGGACATCAGTGGCCGGTTTCGGGCATCTTCATCAGCGATGTGACCTGGAACAAACTATCTGACAAACAGAAGGCAGCTGTTCAGAAGGTCGGTGCGGAGATCTCGACTTTTTCAGTGAACGACGCGGTCGAGGGGGACGCGAAAGTACTCAAGGATATGCAGGAGAAGAACGGCGTAAAGGTCAACGAAGTTGATACGGCTCCGTTCGTAGAGAAGTTGGCGCCCTTGCAGGACGAGGTCGCCAAAGAGCTCGGAGCGACCGACATTATTGCTCGCATTCGCGCACTGAAATAATCCTTCATGAGAATGATTGGCGCCGTGTGGATGGGTTTCCGCGCGGCGCCGATTTTTTATGCGCGGCCACGAAGCGGAGTTAGGTTCTGATGGAGACGTTTGTGCGGTTCAATACCGCCTTGGAGCGATTTTGCTGTTATGCAGCGGCGCTCTGCCTTTCTATTTTTACAGCCGTCGTTTTTATCGACGTGTTTTTTCGGCAGGTGTTGAAGTCGCCTCTGCTTTGGCCGTCGGAAGTTTCGGTTTCGCTGTTCATTTGGTCAGTGATGCTGGGCGCCGCAGTGTGCACGCGGCGTCAGGCGCATCTTTCCGTTGAGGTATTGCCGACACTTCCGCCTTGGCTCGATCGAGCGCTGCGCACGTTTGCGAATGTTCTGGTGCTGATTTTTGCAATTTTGCTGTTCTGGACTGGATGGAAGCAGGCCATGGCTGGCATTAGCCGATTCACGCCGATGATGGGCTTCCCTCTTTGGCCGTTCCTCATTGCTCTGCCCATCCCCGCTATTCCAATGATGCTGTTTTCCGTTGAGCATCTGCTCACTGGGTCACCGCCGCCTGCCGCGACGGAAATCGAAACACTTGAAGAAGGAATGAAGCCGTGAGTCCGATTGCGCTTCTATTTCTGACCTTCTTCGGTCTGGTACTCGTGCGGGTTCCGATCGCGCACTCTCTGGCACTGTCCTCTGCATTTCTCATCTGGTGGGAAGGTCTTAGCCTCGACTTGCTCGCGCAGCAGATGTTTCACGGCTTGAATTCGTTCACGCTGATGGCCGTCCCGTTCTTTCTGCTTGCTGGCCAGCTGCTAAATGCCGGATTGATCACTGACCGTCTCATCCGCCTTGCCTACGCGCTCGTTGGTTGGGTGCGGGGCGGCTTGGCGCACATCAATGTTGTCGTCAGCATGATCTTTGCAGGTATGTCGGGCTCTTCGACTGCCGATACGGCTGGCGTCGGTGCAGTCATCATTCCAGCAATGATCAAGCGTGGATTCGATCGCCGTTTCACGGTCGCGTTGACTGCAGCGTCATCGACCATGGGCGTGATCATCCCGCCGAGTATCCTGATGGTAATCTATGGAGCCGCCGGCGGCGTATCGATCGGTGCACTGTTCCTGGCTGGCGCGATTCCCGGGCTGTTGGTCGGTGTTGCCCAGATGGCCTACTCCTACTATTACGCCGTAAAGCACGATATTCCGGCAGAGCAGCGCGCGTCACTGACTGAACTTGGATCAGCATTCAAGGGTGGTCTTTTGCCCCTTTTGGTGCCGGTCATCATTATTGGCGGCGTTCTGACGGGGCAGTTCACGGCGACGGAAGCGGGCATGATTGCCTGCGTCTATACGATCTTCCTCATTTTCGGCGTGTTCCGTTCGGCAAAGCTGAGCGACATGCCCAAGGTGCTGGTTGATGCGACCGTAATCTATTCGCAGCCTCTTCTCGCCGTCTCTGCTGCGATGGTGTTCGGCTGGCTGCTGGCCTACTTCGATGCGCCGGCTCAGATTGCGGAACTCGCTGGTCCTGTCGCGCAGGACGCCACATTGGCGTTGTTCTTCATCTGCAGTGTCTTCATCGTTCTCGGCACGTTCATGGATGGCATTCCGGCGATCATCATTTTCATGCCGATTGTTGAAGAGATCGTCACGGCGTCCGGGGCAAATCCGATCCATGCTGGCCTTGTCGTCGTGATGACGCTAGCCCTTGGGCTTGTCACGCCGCCTTATGGGCTTTGCCTCCTGCTCGCCTGCGTCATCGGTAAGATCAAGGTTTCGGAAGTGATGAGCCAGATGTGGGTTTTCTATGCCCTATTCCTGGCGGTGGTCTTTGCGGTCATCATGTTCCCCGACATCGCGTTGTTCCTACCGCGATTGGTGATGCCGCAGTTCGTGAACTGACGAGACTAGCGTAAATAGCAAATGGCCGGGCTGGTTTCCAACAGCCCGGCCGTTTCAATAAACTCAAGACCCTTGTCGCTAACTTGCTGACCCGGCGTTAATCAGGCAGCAGCCGCTGCAGTCCAAACATGGCCTGTCATCTCATTAGCGGCCATCGGCATCAGCGCAATTTGCAAAGTAAAATCCGCCCGTGCGTTCGGCACGCGCGCCATTGTCGGGACCCCATGCCGATCGGCATCTTCGGCGACACCCGGCGGGCGAGAGTGCGTCGCGTCCGCACTGCAGCGCGTGAATGGTAAAGCCGGCTGCTGCAATCCACCAATGAAACCGCCGTTTAATGTCCGCGCAATAGAACATACAGCGAGAAAATGCGGATCAATGAATAAGATAATGCCCATTTTTCGAATAACCCGGTCGAAGCGCGCATTGTCGTGCTTATCGAGTTATGGGATCGCATCGTGGCCGGCTCCAAGCGGCGACATGGAATCACTGGTGCACAAACTGGTGTTGCGCATTTCCTCGGTTGCTGGGCGAAAGAACGACCATAAACCGAATGAGAAGGCGCACAACTCATCGCCCGTGATCTAGGACTGTCTCAAGGCGGTCCTCACAAATCCTCGCGAGCGTAGACCGGGTTGTCAGAGGCCGCCAAACCGATTGCATTCGCTGCGGGGGGGCGATTTTAACGGCGTCAACCTTTGCAAACATGCTCGACTTCCCGTGTTCAGTTTTGTGAACGAGCGCCCTGAAGGGAATCCAGGTGCGCGACATAAGATGCTGTAATTATTATATTTTTACTCCGATAATCGTCTGGCACGATACTTTCATAGGGCTTAACCATGAGCAGCTCTATGAACACGCTTACGCTTGTTGCGGCCGCCTTTGCTTTGGCACCGTTCGCCGGTTGGGTGGGTCGGCGCGGATCGGGCCTTGTGGCTGTCGTTCCGGCAGTTCTATTCGTTGCATTTTGTTTCTACTTGGCGCGCATCTCTGCTGGTCAATCCGTTCACGAAGTTCATTCCTGGATTCCCAGCCTGGGAATAGCTGCGTCCTTCAAGGTTGACGGATTATCGCTGACCTTTGCCTTACTTATCTCGGGCATTGGGACAGCCATCTTCGCCTATGCGTCGGCGTATCTGCGCGGCTACCAGCAATTGGGCCGTTTCTTTATTGTCCTGACACTATTTATGGCGTCGATGCTCGGCGCGGTCCTGGCCGACGATCTGATCCTGCTGATCGTATTCTGGGAACTAACCAGCCTGACCTCGTTCCTGCTGATCGGCTTTACACCGGAAAAGAGCGAGGCACGCCGTTCGGCGCAACAGGGATTTCTGGTGACCGTAGGGGGTGGGCTGGCGTTGCTAGCTGGCGCCATCATGCTGGCCACTGTTGCCGGCACGAACTCGATCAGCGAAATTCTGCAGCGTGGCGAGGAAATCGCCGCTCACCCATTGGCACCTGCCATCATTGTGTTGATTGCAGCCGGCGCATTCGCGAAGTCGGCGCAAGCCCCTCTGCATTCCTGGCTCGCCAATGCCATGGTTGCGCCGACGCCAGTGTCAGCTTACCTGCACTCGGCGACGATGGTGAAACTCGGGATCTATCTTCTCGCACGGCTCGATCCCGTGTTCGGATCGCACGACATCTGGATCTGGCTGCTGGTGACGTTCGGAAGCGTCACCATGCTCGTTGGGGCAATCCTTGCGATGCGTCAGACCGATCTCAAGCTGCTGTTGGCTTATTCGACCATCGTGACGCTTGGCATTCTCACCGTTCTGGTTGGCGCGCCGGGCGAGATGGCTGCAATCGCCGTGATGACACTGTTGATCGGGCATGCCCTCTACAAAGCATGCCTCTTCCTCGTCGTCGGCATCATCGACCATGCGACCCACTCGCGCGATGCGTCCAGCCTGCGTGGGCTCAACCGCTACATGCCGCTAACCAATATCGTCGCGTTGCTCGGCGGACTATCCATGGCAGGGCTGCCGCCTTTCCTCGGCTTTTTCGCCAAAGAAATGCTGTATGAAACTGGGCTATCGATGTCTGGCGGGTTGCTGGTCGTTGCGATTGCACTCGTAGCAAACGCAGCAATGATCATAATCGCGCTACTCATTGCGGTGCGCTGTTTCTCAGGTCCGGCACAGGCATTCGAGAGTAAGCCGCAGGATCCGGGGATCGCGCTGCTCGGCGGCCCTGCAATCTTAGGCACCTTGGGATTGTTCTTCGGAATCGCGCCGTGGTTTGCCGCCCAAGGTTTGATCCTGCCCGGCGCGAGCGCCGTCAACGGCACGCCCGTGAGCTATACCTTCTCCATCTGGCATGGGTTTACACCTGTGCTGATGATGAGCATCGCGACGCTGACATTGGGCATCATTGCCTATCGGCGTTGGGACGGATTGCGCGCGACGCTTTCGGCTATCCCGCAAATCGATAGCTGGGGGCCCGATCGTGGATATGACAAGGCCATTCTCGGGTTGCAGCGCATCGCGGCATGGCAAACCGAATTGATCCAAACCGGTAGCCTGCGCGTCTACCTCGGTCGCGTGCTCGCTATCGCGTCCTTCGCACTGATTGCCACGCTGATCATACGGGATGGCTTCGTATTGCCATCATTCGCCAGCGCATTGACCTGGGATCTAGGCTTGGCCGGGCTGCTCGTGGCCGCGGCCTTGGCGGTGCTCCGTGCACGCAATTTCATATCGGGAATTGTGGCGGCCGGTGTAATTGGCTTCTCGGTCGCGCTCATCTTCCTCTTTAATGGTGCGCCCGATCTGGCATTCACGCAGTTCTCGGTCGAAGCTCTCGCGATCGTCATTCTGCTGGCGATCGTCGGGCGAATGCCCTTCCGGGATCAGGATTACCGCACACATGGCGAGCGCCGACGCGACGCTTGGATTGCTGCCAGCCTGGGCGTGGCATCAAGTGCAGTACTCCTGAGCGTTCTGGCACAACCGTTCGACGACCGGCTGTCGAATTACTTCCGCGAGACCAGCGTGCCGGAGGCCCACGGGCGCAACCTGGTCAACGTCATCATCGTCGATTTCCGTGCGCTCGATACGCTGGGCGAGATCGCAGTGCTGGGGCTTGCTGCCATCGCGGCGGCAGCCGTCATCGCGGGCTTGCGGATCAGGACGTCGGAGAAGCGCTCGTGAATTCGATCATCCTTCGTACCAGCAGCCGGCTTGTATTGCCGGCCGCTATCATCTTCTCATTGTATGTGCTGTTGCGTGGACACAATGAACCAGGCGGCGGCTTCATCGGTGGTCTGATTGCGGCAGCCGGCTTGACCGTTCACGCTCTACCGCGCGGGCGCGACGCGCTGCTTGCCACTCTGCGAATGTCACCAAAGACGCTGATCGGCATTGGTCTCACGCTGGCGCTGCTTTCAGGCGTTCCGGCGCTGCTGTTGTCGACGCCATACCTGACGCATCAGTGGTGGGCGCCGGCATGGGGCCTCGGCACAACCTTGATATTCGACGTGGGCGTGTATCTGACTGTCGTCGGCTCGATCCTCACGTTCTTCTCCTATTATTCGGAGGGCTGAGATGGAGCCGGTATTCGCCCTCGCGTTTGGTGCGATGGTGGCTGTTGCCGCCTACCTCATCATGTCGCGCAATCTATTGCGCGTTGTGCTCGGCTTCCTTGTATTGAGCAACGCGGCCAATCTCTCGATCTTCATTTCGGGTCGGCTAGGCATACGCATTCCTCCCCTTGTTCAAGAAGGAGAGACGGCAATAGCGTTGAGCGCGAACCCTCTGCCGCAAGCGTTGATTCTGACGGCGATCGTGATCTCTTTCGCCTTGGTGGCATTCACGGTTGTTCTGTTTGAAAGCGCGCATCGGCGTCTCGCGACCTTGGACACCGAAGACATGCGGGTGGCGGAACCGCCGCCTGCCATCAAGCTCGAAACCGGCCTAGCTAAGCCAGCCGTTCGCTCGGACAAGGAGCTGGTACGGTGAGCGCCCACATGCTGTTGACGTTGCCCATCGTTTTCCCGCTCGCCGGGATTGCGCTGTGCGCCATCTTCTGGAACCAGCCGCGGATTCAGCGCATCGTCAGCCTGATCGCGAGCGTTGGTTTATTCGCGTCGTCCATCTGCCTGCTGATCGCAACTTACGACGGAACAATACTCGCCACGCAGTTCGGTAACTGGCGCGCGCCGTTCGGCATTACATTCGCCGCCGACATGCTTGTTGCGGCCATGGTCGCAATTACCGGTTTGATGGCGGTTGCTGTCGGCATCTACGGCCTAGCCAGCAAGCCAGAGCCGCTAGAGCGTGCCTATTACCATTGCCTGTATCAAGGTCTGCTTTTCGGCGTGACCGGCGCATTTTTGACGGGCGATATCTTCAATCTCTACGTCTGGTTCGAGATCATGCTGATCTCGTCATTCGGCTTGCTCGCGCTCGGCGGCTCCAAAGCGCAGCTTGATGCTGGCGTGAAGTACGTCTCGCTCAATCTGGTGGCTACAACCCTGTTCCTGATTGCTGTCGGCATGCTTTACGGTCTGACCGGAACGCTTAACATGGCCGATCTCGCCCGCACCCTGCCGACGATCGAAAACCAGGGCTTGGTCACAACGCTTTCCATCCTGTTTCTCGTCAGTTTCGGCGCAAAAGCGGCTGTATTCCCACTCTTCTTCTGGCTACCGGCTGCATATCACACGACATCCGCACCGATCGTCGCGATCTTCGCTGCCTTGCTCACCAAGGTCGGCGTCTACGCGATTATCCGCATGTTTACGCTGATCTTCGACGGCGATGCGGGTTATACTGGCCCAATTATCGGCACGATAGCCGTCCTGACGATGATCACCGGCGTTCTCGGCGCGGCGGCTCATTTCGATATCCGCCGTATTCTGTCGTTCCACATCATCAGCCAGATCGGCTACATGCTGTTCGGAATCGCGATCGCCACGCCGCTGGCGATCGCCGGTTCGATCCTTTACGTCATTCACCACATAGTCGTGAAGGCGAACCTTTTCTTGATCGCGGGAGCCGTGAATCGGGCCGGCGGTTCGTTCCACTTGAAGGACCTTGGCGGGCTTTACACAGCGCTGCCGTTTCTCGGCGTGCTGTTCCTGGTCCCGGCGCTTTCTCTCGCAGGTCTGCCGCCTTTGTCCGGGTTCTGGTCGAAGTACACGGTCATCAAAGCGAGCCTGGATGCAGGACACATCGCGCTGGCGGTGTCCGGCCTGCTTGTCGGCCTGCTGACTCTGTACTCCATGCTGAAGATCTGGAACGAGGCGTTCTGGAAAGCCGCACCAGCTTCGAACGGCACCGCTCTTGAAGCATGGCGAAGCGATTACCGCAGCAAGGCGCTGATGCTTACGCCAATCGTTTCGCTGACACTCGTCACCCTCACCATCGGGCTCTACGCCGAGCCTTTCGTCGACTTCTCGATGCGCGCTGCGCAGCAGCTCATCGATAAGACTGCGTACATCAATGCGGTATTCGGGCCCGACAGCAATCTTGCACAGGTGAACCCATGATATCAGCCAGATCGACCAAGGCTTGGTTCCAACTGCATGGGCTGTTCTTTCGCGAACTTGTCTTGTCCGTGAAGGACGTTGCCGTGACGGTGCTCAAACCCGATCGTCCGATGCGATCGGCGATCGTCGCCATCCCGTTGGACGTCAAGAGCGACGAAGGCATCACCCTCCTCGCCAATATGATTACCCTGACACCCGGCACAACCAGCCTTCACATCAGTCAGGACCGTTCCGTGCTCTACGCTCACGTCATGAGCATGTCGGATGAAAGCGTCGTTCAGATCAAGAACGGCTTCGAGCATCGCGTGCGCGAGGTGCTGTCATGATTGCGGAAACCATACAGTCGGTTGGCATTGCTATCGCCGCAATTCTGCTAGCCGCCTCCATGATCTGCGCTGCCATTCGCATCGTGCGTGGCCCGGGCGGCCCGGACCGTGTGCTGGCGCTCGATCTCATAGGCCTGCTCGGCGTAGCAGCCACTGGTCTCGCGGTGCTGATTTCGGGTTCGACAGCGTTTATCGATATCGCGCTTGGCGTTGCGCTCGTCGGCTTTCTCGCCACAGTGGCATTTGCTGGGTTCATCGAGCGCGGATCGATCGATGAGGAGGAACCATGATCACGTCGTTACTGTCCGCAATCTTCCTCATATCCGGATCAGCGATATGTCTTCTCGCATCGGTTGGCGTGCTTCGCCTGCCGGACTTTTTCATGCGCATGCATGCAGCCACCAAAGCCGGTGTCGTTGGTTCCGGATTCGTGCTTATCGGGGTGGCTTTCGCCTATCCATCTCCGGGTATGGCCATCAAGGTCGCGATTGCAGTAGCTTTTCTGCTGCTGACGACGCCGGTCGCAGGCCATCTACTGGCGCGGGCGGGCTATGTTGCAGGTGTGCCTATGTGGCGCGGTACGGTTCAGGATCGGCTTGACGGCGAGCTGCCTCGCGGAGATTTCGATCGACACCCTCCGGCAGGCGACGTTAAGGCGTCTTAGGCCGTGAAAATGCCGCGCCCAGGTTGAGTTCGCACCGCGAAGCACCAACTTCCTGGCAACCGATAGTTTGGAGTGCCAGCCTTGCAGGCATTGTTGAAGGGAATGCCAGCTACCACGCGGCTGCCGCTGCTAGCCGCCGTGATGATCTTTATTGCGGCTGTCGTATCCACGCAAATCGCCATCTTTGTTCTGACGAAGCAATCCCAGCGTCAGGTGGAGGTGCTCGGCCAAGTCTATCTCGACGGGCTGTCTGCAGCACTCCTCCCGTATGTCGCGAACAATGACCGCTCTAGTACCCAGCAGGTCTTCAGCCGCGCGCTGCAGTTTCATCAAGGGGTCGTCGACCGCCGGTTGATCTTCCTCGACACCGAACGCCGAGTCGTCGTCGATGTCGCGCGTCCGGACTTTCCCGTTGCGTCAGCTATTCCATCCCGCATCGGGGAATCTTACAACGGCCTTGTCCGCACCAGCGATCATCACATCTGGATTTGGCGCGAGCTTGAGGACGGTGGTCAGCGCTACGGCATCATCGCGGCCAATCTCGATGTGTCGTCACTGGAAGGCGGCCGCGGCCTCCTTCGTCTATTGCTTCTGCTTTTCGACCTTGCGTTCAGCTTCGTTTGTGCAGTCATCGGCTACTTCATGATACTGCATATCCAGAGGCCCGTGACGACCATTGCTCAGAGATTGTACGAAGCTGCCTCAAGCTCGCCGAAACCGATAGCCGAAGCGGAAATGCCGCAAAGCGATCAGGAAGCATTGCGCATATTCCACGCCTTCAATGCGATGGCCTATGCCGCGCACGAGCGGGAGAAATTGCTGACCCACATTGCTGAGCAGGAGCGCGAAGCCGTGCTCGGGCGCATCGTCGCGACACTCGCCCATGAAATCCGGAACCCTCTCGGAGGCATGAGGACGGCAATCAGCACGCTTAAGCGTTTCGGAGACCGGCCCAAGACTCGTGAGGAAGCCGTCGGCTTCCTCGATCGCGGCGTGCGTACGCTCGATGAGGTTGTCAGCGCCACGCTCGCAAGTCATCGGGCGCGCCCTCAGTGGCGTTGGCTTTCCAGACAGGATTTCGAGGATCTGCGCTTGCTGGTGGAGGCGGATGGACGCTTGCGCAATGTTGCGATCGATGTCGTCCTCGACATGGACAACGAAGTTCCTGTCGCCGCGCTCGAAGTTCGCCAAGTGCTCCTGAACCTGCTCCTCAACGCGGTGCGCGCATCGCCGGAACACGGGACTGTCACGTTGAACGCTGCAATCCGCGATGACGTGCTGACAGTCGTCGTCTCGGACACCGGCGCGGGACTGGAGCCAGATCTCGCGCGCGCTATTGAAGCGGGCACGGTGACCAACGAGGATACCGGCGGGCTGGGCGTCAAGGTCGTAACGCGGCTGGTGAAGCGGCTGGAAGGACACCTCACCATCAGATCCTCTATCGGCAAGGGCACCACGATCGCTGTGGAATTTCCGCTTCGTAAGGAATATCTGCCGGCATGAAACGCGACGCTGCACATATCCTGGTTGTCGAGGACGATGCGATCCTCGGTGGCGCTGTCGTGCAAAGGCTAAAGCTCGAGGAATTCGAGGTGACCTGGGCCCAGAGTTGCGCCGAGGCGCTGTTGGCAATGAAGCGGCGGACACCTGACTTCGTGCTGTCCGATATCGTTCTTCCTGACGGATCTGGCGAGGACCTGTACCGCAAGGCGCAATCATTCTTGGGCAGCACGCCCATCGTTTTTGCCACAGCCTTCGGCGAGATCGACCAGGCTGTCAGGCTGATGAAAGCGGGCGCCGATGACTATGTCACCAAGCCGTATGACATGGACGACGTGATTGACAGAATCCGTCAGCGTCTCGCCATCCAGGAACCTGCGGATGCAAGAGATGTCACAACTTCCGAATTCGGACTGTCGCCTGCGACGCGCGTAATCGCCGAGCAATTGCACCGCGCGGGAGAAGCGGGCTTGACCGTGCTCATCACAGGTGAAACGGGTACCGGTAAGGAGATCGCCGCGCGCTATCTGCACATGCACTCCCCGCGCGCGCAGGCCCCCTTTGTTGCCATCAACTGCGCCGCGATTCCCGGCGAATTGCTGGAAAGCCAGTTTTTCGGTCACGAGCGCGGCGCATTTACGGGTGCTGCCAGTTCTCACGTCGGGTATTTCGAGGAAACCGGCGGCGGCACGCTTTTTCTCGACGAGATCGGGGAACTGGATGCAAAACTTCAAGCGGCCCTACTTCGGGTTTTACAGGACGGCATGTTCCGTCCGGTGGGGTCGCGTAAGGAGCGCAAGTTCGCTGGCTGCATCGTGGCCGCGACCAACGCCGAACTCGATCAGCTTCGCCTCAAAAAAACATTCCGCGACGATCTCTACTATCGCCTGTCGGTGGTTGAGATCCGCCTGCCGGCGCTGCGCGATCGCCCTGGTGAAATCGAGCCGCTGTCAAATTTGTTCCTGAAGGAGTTTTCAACGCGCACCAATCGCGATGGCCTGAGCCTGTCTGCGGATGCTCTCACCGCGATGCTATCCTACGCTTGGCCGGGCAACGTTCGCGAACTGCGCAACAGACTCGAACGGGCCAGCGCCCTTTCGGACAGCGTCGTGCTGTCGGCGCACGATGTTTTCCCCGAAGCCATGCTCGATGACATCAGCCCACAAACATTGGCGGGTGCTAGGAAACTGGCGGAGGCCGAGCAGATCGAACGCGCACTGGCGGCGTCCCAAGGGCGGATTGGCGAGGCTGCCAAGCGCCTCGGCGTATCCCGCACGACACTATGGAAGCGGCGTGGAAAATAAGCGCTTGGGTCACCGCTGAACAGAGCAACACCACGCTGAAACGACACCACGGCAGGTCCGTTTGGGGGCATGCACTATCGTAAGCACTTCCGCTTCGGCCTCGAGAGCGGACGTGGTGGTGGCACTGTCGTTGACATCCCCGGCGCGAAGGTCGATGTCCGCAGATGGGACAAAGCGAAGTTTATATTGTCGAACAAATTGTACGATCTAGCCGTGAGTGCCGCGGCGTCAGTCTAGAAGCGACCGACTTCAATCGTCTTCAAATCCCGTGCCGTACGCAGTTCGCGGAACATGGTGGCCCGGCTGACGCTGAGTAAGTTTGCCACTTCTTGAGCGTTGAGTTCTCCAGCATCAAGCAATTTCCGAGCCCGCACCACGTCAGCTGGAGCCATTATGCGCCGCCGCCCTGCAAGCTTGCCGCGCGCCTTAGCTGCTGCAAGACCAGCGCGTGTGCGTTCCAGCATCAATGACCGTTCGAAGGCTGCGACCGCTGCCATGGCGTTGATCACGAACTTGCCCGTTGAACCCTTGGTGCTCAAACCATCCTCGGTTGTCACGAAGCTCACACCGCGCTTATCCAAGTCCTCTAGAATAGCCACCAGATGCGGGAGCGATCGGCCGATGCGATCAAGATTGAAGCAGGCCAGAGTGTCGCCCTTGTCCAGGACGGCGAGCGCCTTTGGCAACTGAGGCCGATCGTGACGGGCACCCGAGGCCCGCTCGAGGAAGCCCTGAGATAAACGCAAGCACGCCCTCACCGGATCGGCGGCGTGAGGCAACATTTCATGGTTAGGCGCGGAGCAACTGAGCCTATCGATGCCGATCCAGACGGTACTGATGGGATGGCTCGCCCGGTCCTCCCGTTGGATACTGTGACTTTGACAAAGGAGGGCAAGAATGAAGAAGCTCAACAAGCCGCGTGACGCCGCGATCTACGGAGTTGATTTGGGCGCGTTCCTGGGCGCAATCGTACGGTACGACGTGGCAATTGCCGGTTCGGAGTTTCTCGTCGTCGGGCCAGTTGGTGGAATTCGAGCACGTCCGACACTTTCGCCTTCCAACCTCTGATCGCCGAGCCTGTGCCATCGTAGGACCGGTCGCGTGATCCCGAAATCCTCCAGTCTTCAAGACAGTAAAACTGGCTCACCTCGCGGTGTCTTTTCTAGGTATTAAGGTCCCAGAAGGCGATGTTGCCGCGACACGTTAACGGTTCGTCAGTCGCTGGCTGAACATCGCTTTCTTCGCAGCCGGCCGGAGGCGGATTTCTGGCGATCGACGCTGGACCAGCCAACGGTACCTTCGATCTCGCGGGCGGCGACCTGAACGGCTTCGATATAGAGTTTGGAGTTCCTGATCGCCCGCCGCTCGGGTAACACGATGCTCATAGTGGCGACGCACTCACCGGCGGGATTGATGAGGGGGGCAGCAATACAAGCCAGCGCATAGTCCGAAATTCCCAGTTGGACGCTGCATCGCTGCTCCAGAGCTAGGCGGGACTCATGCGCCAACACAGACGGATCGGTTTCTGCACGTCCTGTCGGGGAGGGAAGACAGGCGCGCGCATAGAGGGAGCGCCGCACCCCATCCGGTAGATGGCCCGTCAGCAGGCGGCCGGATGCCGTCCAATTGAGCGGCACGCGGGAGCCCACGCGCGAGGACACGACAAATGTGCCCGGGCCTTCGACCATGGCGATCACCACCATCATGGTATCATCGCGGCCGCACAGCTGGACGCTTTCGCCGACCTCCGCGCTTAACGTGCGCATAACTTTGTTGACGACGCCGATGAACGGCATGCTGTCCTGGTAGGCAAGACCGAAATACATCAGCCGAGGCCCCAGAGCGGCGCCACCTGAACTGTCGCGGACGAGAAGGCCGTGCTCCGTCAGCTCCCCAACGATTTTATAGATCGTCGAGGTTGGCGCATCCAAGGCGCGTGCGAGTTCGGCCACTGTCGATTGCGCGCCATGCCGGACCAGATGATCGATGATCTCGATCGCGCGGTCGATACCGCTGGTGCGAGATCGGCGGGAAGTGTTTGATCGGGCGCTCGGCACGGAGTTCTCTGAGCACGGATGTTACGCTTGACGGGGTAAAATACTGCGCATAGTCTTTCTATAACAACGCAACCTATTCCATAACTATGGAATGATCCAACTCATCTTGAGGCTGCTGCTGCTGATATCGGTGGTATCGAATTGTGGGTCCTTGCGATTATTCCATGGGCGTTGCGGGAGTTGTTGAATATCCTCCTGCAGCTGCTGCGGCGCCCTCCCGAAATTGTATAGCTTCTAAAAGGGGAGAATTATGAGAAGTCAGGTCTTTGGTTCCGTTATCAGCAATGGTCTACGTTGTGCGTCCGGCGCTGCGGCGCTTTTTTCCGGGATATTGATCGCCGGCGCGTTGATTGTGCAGCCTGCAGATGCCGCAAAGTACAAGATGGCAATCGCCCATCTTTTGCCGGAAGAAATGAATAACGAAGTGCATCCGGCATTGACCCATTTCAAGTCGCTCGTTGAGGCTGGAACCAAGGGCGAAGTTGAAGTCCAGCTGTTCGGTGGCGGTCAACTCGGCTCCGAGGTCGAGACCGGCAAGCAGGCACAGGATGGCAAACTGCTGCAGTCGACCGTGATTTCATCCGGCGCGATGTCATCATTCTACCCCAAGTATCAGCTCATCACTGCGCCGTTCCTGTTCCCCAACTATCAGGTTGCGCACGGCTTCTTCGACGGCGAGTGGTTTGCCAACTTCATGAAGGGCTCGGTGGAATCTTCCGGCTTGCGCTATTTGGGCACCTTCGATGATGGCGGTGGCTTCGTTGCGTTCACCACCAACAAAAAGCTGATCCGCACGGCTGACGACATCAAGGGGCTGAAGATCCGCGTCGAGGAAAACCCAGCTCACGTTGCAACCATGCGCGCTCTTGGCGCTTCGGCAACGCCGCTGCCCTGGGGTGAGGTGATCACCGCGCTGTCGACCGGTCTTGCCGATGGTCAGTTCAATGCGCCGGGCGTCAGCAAGTTTTTCAAGCTGTGGGAAGTCAATAGTTATACGACGCTCAGTGGTCACGTTTATAACTCTCAGGCTTGGCTGGTTAGCGATAAATGGCTACAGTCTCTGCCGGAAGAGCACCGTAAGGTGATTATCCAGGCGGCCCGGGAATCCATTGCGCTGGCACATGGCATTTCCGCCCTGCAGGCGATCGATGGCTGGAACGAGTCCTGCAAGCGGTTCAAGGAGTGCTAT
>JAEZBU010000351.1 GCA_023426855.1 Pseudomonadota bacterium
GCTCCCGAAGCAAGTGCGCTACCAGGCTGCGCTACGCTCCGCCCGACCGATTGGTGGGTGTACAAGGACTCGAACCTTGGACCCGCTGATTAAGAGTCAGCTGCTCTACCAACTGAGCTATACACCCTTGCCATGACGGCAAAGGGGCCCATCCGGGCCCCGAGTTCGGTTCGTCTAGCATCCTCACAGGGCCCTGTCCAGTGGTCGTTCATGACAGATTTGCCTATTCGCGAAGATAGCGTTTCCCAACCCGCAAATTGCCGGCCGGTCAGGGGTTTCACACCCTGCTGCATTGGCCGTATTAGAAGCCTTATCGGTGGTTCGACAGGCCACTTCCGCTGCGTTCACCCGAACCGACGCGACTCAGCTTCGAGCGCCCTCATAAAGAGCTTTATAGGCTATCGGCCCACAATGCCTGGCACGCCGAGGCCGCTAACTTGCCGACAGCTCCGCCGTCGCGACGGCCAGCACCTGGGCGCCGGCCGCGAGGTGCTCCTTCTCGGCCCATTCAGCCTCATTGTGGCTGATGCCGGCGCGGCACGGCACGAAGATCATGCCGGTCGGGCAGAAGTAATGCAGGTAGCGCGCATCATGTCCCGCGCCCGACGCGATCGTCATGGACGGCGCACCGACCTGATCCGCGGCCCGGGCCAGCACGTCGCGCATGGTGCCGGGAAACGCCAGTGGCGGATCGTGCAGCAACTGATCCGCAACCGCCGAACAGCGCCCCGCGTTCGCCGCGCAAATCTCCGCGATACGGTCGCCGAGTTGCTGCAGCGTTTCGGTGTCGGGATGGCGCAAATCAATCGAGAACTCGACCTTTGCCGGAACGACTGAGGGCGCATTCGGCGTCACGTTCAGCCGGCCGATGGTGAAGCGGGTGATGTCCTGCTCATCCCACATCGCCTTTTGAAGGGCATCAATGATAGCCACTGCGCTGACCAGAGCATCGCGGCGCACGCTGCGCGGCGCGGTTCCGGCGTGGTTCTCTTCGCCGTTGATGGTCACGCGAAACGTGCGTTTTCCCTGGATTCCGGTGACGATACCGATGGTCTTGCGTTCGAGCTCCAAGATCGGCCCCTGCTCGATGTGGGCTTCCAGCAAACAGGCTGCCGGCCGGCCGAACGGGCGCTGTGCAATATCGACATCGCGCGCGAGCAATCCTGCCAGGGCGTCGCCGACGCTGATACCGTCCTTGTCCGTGATCGGCAGCACTTGATCGAGCGTGCGCGCGCCGGTGTAGAGCGCGGACCCCATCATGCCCGGCGCGAAACGCGACCCCTCCTCGTTCATCCACGCCACGGCTTCGATCGCGCGGCGCGGACGATGGCCGCTGGCGACAATAGCTTCCAGCACTTCAAGCGCTGCCAATACCCCGAACACACCGTCGAACTTGCCGCCGCTCGGTTGGCTGTCGATGTGCGATCCGATCAGCACCGGCGGCAGGTCAGGCTGCGAACCTTCGAGGCGAAGGAACAGGTTTCCGGCGGCATCGGTGAACGGTGCCAAACCGATCGCGCGGCCCCAGCGCACGAGTTCTGCACGGGCGTCGGCCTCCTCCTCCGACAGCGCCTGCCGATTGACGCCACCATTGGCCAGCGCGCCGAAGCGCGCCAGTTCCATGTGCCGCTGCCAGAGCCGCTCGCCATCGATGTGGCGGAGAACCCGATCCGATGACATCACGGCACCCAGCCCCTACTCGGTCCGCATGATCTGCGCCGGATTGGCGCGCGGATCGCGTGGCAACCAGCGGCCGAGTTCAACTTGGGCCAGGAATTCCGCCACCAGGCTGTTGAACAGCGCCGGTTCTTCCAGGTTCAGCGTGTGCCCGGTCTTCGGCATCACCGCCAGCCCCGACGCCGGGATGACGCGCTTCATGAACAGGCCCGGCTGCAGGCAGTGGTCATCCTCGTCGCCGACAACGACAAGCGTCGGCGCCATCATCTGCTTGAGCCTGTCTTCCAGATCATAGATCGACGGCCGGCGCGCCTGCACGCCGCGCATGGTGTAGGCGGAGCCCTTCGCCGAATGCTCGCCCAGCATCTGGCGGAACTCGGCCCAGCCGCGCGGGTCCTTCAGATGGAAGGCGATGCGTGCGGCCGCCATGCCGTAGGTGTGCGAGAAGCCTTCGCTGCCCTGCGCCTCGAACTGGCGTGCCACTTCCATCGAAACGCCGCGGAAGTAATCCTCGTACTGCTTTTCAGCACCGTATCCGGCCGCGGCAACCACCAGCGACTCGGTGCGATCCGGATAGGTCATGCCGAAATGCACGGTCGCGAAGCCGCCCATCGACAAACCGACGACGTGGGCGCGATCGATCTTCAGCGCATCCATAACATCGCGAATGTCATCGACGGCGCGCGCCTGGGTATACAGCTCCAGATCGTCCGGAACGTCCGACGGCGGATAGCCGCGCGCGTTGAAGGTGATGCAGCGATAGCGCCGCGAAAAGAACCGCACCTGCGGTTCCCAACTGCGCTGATCGCCGCCGAATTCGTGCACGAACACGATCGGCTTGCCTTCACCTGCTTCTTCGACGTGCAGCTTGACGTTGTCGGTGGTGGTGATGAACGGCACGCGCTTACCTCCTCCTCAGATGATCGAGCGACGGGAGGCGATGCCGCCATCCACGGTGAAGATCGTACCCGTCGTATAGCCGGAACGGAACGAGGCGAGGAACGTGATCAGATCGGTCACCTCGTGCAGATGCGCGGGCCGGCCGAGCGGGTAACGCGCTTCGAGTTCCTGGTAGCGGCCGGCATCGCCGAACGTGGATTGTGCACGTTTCTTGAGCATATTGTAGATGCGGTCGGTGTTGACCGGACCCGGATTGACGCCGACCACGCGGATGTTGTCGTCGAGGCTGTGGCCGCCCAGCGCGCGCGTGAAGGCCATAAGGCTGGCGTTGCCGGTGGTGCCGGCGATGTACTGCGGGTCGAACACCTCACCGCCGTTGCCGATATTGTTGATGATCACGCCGCCGCCCTGCGCCTTCATGCGCGGATAGATCAGGCGGCACAGATTGATGTAGCCGAAAACCTTCAGCTCCCAGCCTTCACGCCAGCGCTTCTCGTCGATCTCAAACAGGCTGCCGCTGGGAATCACGCCAGCGTTGTTGACGAGAATATCAACGTCACCCACCTGCTCGACCAGCTTCTCGCAGGTGCCGGCTTGCGTAATGTCGAGCGGATGGATCGCGACCTTCACATCCGAGATTTCCGCGATTTCTTTGCGGATTCGCTCCAGATATTCAGCATTGCGCGCGGTCAGGTGAAGGTTGACGCCCTCTTCCGCGAACGCCTTGGCGACGCCCTCGCCAATGCCTTGCGACGCGCCGGTCACCAGCGCAGTTTTTCCTTTGAGACCAAGATCCATCTTCAGCAATCCTTTGCCGGTGTTGTCGTATTCTGAGCCGCCGCGATGGGGCGTCAGAAAAGCTGCAGGGGTTCGTTGATGCCGCGCGCTTCTTCGACTGCTTTCGGAAGCAACGCGCAGAATTCCTCGACCCAGTTTTCAGGCACGGACACGCTCACCTTGATGAAACGGTCGCCGAATGCCTTGGTGTGGTAGCTGCCCTGGCGGACGAGAATGTTGTGCTTGGCCATGACGGCGCAGATCGCTTCCGGCCGCACGCCAGTCTTCTCGGTCTCGATCACCAGGAAGTTGCCATTGGACGGGAATACCGGCAGTTCCAGTCCCGGAACCGATAGCGCCGCTTCGCGCACCATGGCCTGATTGCGCCGCTGCGACTCGAGCACACCGGGGAACCACTTCTGCTTCACTTCGAGCCCGGCAATCGCGCCACGCTGCGCGACGACGTTGGAGCCAAGATTGTTCGGCGGCGCGTTGGAAAGACGTTCCATCAGTTCAGGATTGGCGATGATCGCACCGACTCTGAGCCCCGCGAAGCCGAGCCACTTCGAGAAGCTCCACACCGTGATCGTGCGCTCGGGATAGTATTTGGCCGCCAGCGTGTGATCGTAGGCGAAATCGCGGTAGGTGCAGTCGTGGATCAGGTAGGCGCCGGCTTTGCGCGCGATATCCGTGATCGCGATGATCTCATCCCTGGTGCACGACGAGCCGAGAGGATTGTTCGGATCGACGATGTAGATCACCTTGGTGCGCGGCGTAATGGCAGCCGCCAGACGTTCCGGCGCCAGACGATATCCGTATTCGGCTCCGTATATCGGGATTTGCACAACTTCTGCGCCGACAGCGCGCGCGAACGACATCGGCCAGGCCCAGGTCGGATCGGTGGTCAGGAACTCGTCACCAGGACCGCACAGGGAATGGCACACATGGTAGAGGCCAGCCACCGCACCGTCGGTGATGATCGGCACCATGCCGTCAAGTCCCAGATCGGAAATGACCAGCTCGCGCAGCTTTTCGAAGCCGAGCGGCGGAGCGTAGGCGTGGAACTCCTCATCCCGAATACAGCGGATCATTGCCTCGCTGACGTCCGGATGCGCCGGATAGTGATTGGTGTTCTGTCCCAGCCAGCGGAGCCCTGGCGTATTCACCAGGCGATCGAAATGTTGATTGCGCTTTTCGAAGTCCTGCATCTGCCCGCACCCGTTGAATGCCAGATTCATAATCTTGGTATGCCTAAAACATGATCTTGCATACCAACAAAGCTGTGTCTAGGCTGACCATCGCGTTGAAGGAGAGGATCTTTGGCTAAGCTGAGGAGGAGATAACGAATGACAAAATCGCCACGTACGCGCCGTCACGTCTTGAAGGGGGCGGCACTGCTTTCGCTGACGGCAGCAGCCGCGATCATCGCGCCGCATGCCGGCAGTGCGCAGAATTTCCCGTCAGAACCGATTACGCTGGTCGTCAACTGGCCGGCAGGTGGCGGCATGGACCGCGCAGGTCGTCTGGTCGCTGAATATGCCAAGAAGCGGGTCAACGTCCCGATCACGGTCATCAACGTCGATGGCGCCGGTGGATCGACGGGCGTTCGCCATGTCGCGGATGCGAAGCCGGATGGCTATACGGTCGGCATTCTGGGCGCCAGCATCGTTGCGAGCCAGTACGTCAACCCCAATGCCAACGCTATCGAGGACGTGGACTATCTGGCCTTCTTCGGCCCCGATCCGGCAGCGCTGGAAGTCCGCGCCGACACCGGCATCACCTCGGTCAAGGACTTCATCGAGAAAGCCAAGACCGGCAGCATCAAGAACGGCAACGACGCACCGGGTGGCGTTTCGCATATCGCCGCCGCGTTGCTGGAAACCAAACTCGGCGTGAAGCTGTCCAAGATCCCCTACAAGGGTTATGCGCCGACCGTCGCTGCCATCACGTCGGGCGAAGTGAACGCGGCGACACTGCCGGTGCATCAGTTCGTCGATCAGCATAAAGCGGGTACAGTGAAGATCCTGGCCGTCATGGCCGAGGAACGTCATTTCATGACGCCCGACGTTCCGACCTTCAAGGAACTCGGCTTCCCGGTGATCGCCGGCGACTGGCGCGTCATGTTCGCCCCGAAGGGCGTGCCCGCCGACCGCAAGGCTATCCTGGAAAAGCTGTTCGTGGACACCATGAGCGATCCGGAATTCCAGGAAGCGGCCAAGAAGCAAGGCTTTGTGATCACGCCGAAGGACGGCGCGGCAACACTTGAGTTCGTCAAGGCCGCGGACCAGGACCTGTATCCGATCCTGGATGAAGCTGGCCTCGTCAAGGCGCGCAAGAAGTAGGCGGAAAACAACGCCACACCAGATCAAGCGAAGCGGAAGGCGCGGACAAACCGCAGCCATCCGCCTCGCGACAACGGGAGGGCCCATGGAGCAGTCGGAAACCGAACACGATCCCAAAACCGACCCGCGCAACCGGCTGGCCGCGGGCGCCTTTATTGGGCTTTGGGCCGTCGCAGGCTGGTATTCGCAGCTTACCAACGAGCAGATCGTCAGCGGCGACTTCGGAAACGATCCCGGTCCGGGACTGCTGGCAAAGCTGGTCCTGACAATCATGA
>JAEZBU010000373.1 GCA_023426855.1 Pseudomonadota bacterium
AGTTCCTCGGCGGTCACGGCAATTCGATCGGCGGCGTGCTGGTCGACTGCGGCACGTTCGACTGGCTCGGTGCCAAGCACCGCTATAAGGCGCTGGTCGATCCCAATCCGTCCTACAACGGCATGAAGCTCGCCGAGACGTTCGGCAATTTCGCATTCGCGATTGCGGCGCGCGTGCTGGGACTGCGCGACCTGGGTCCCGCGATCTCTCCGTTCAACGCGTTCCTGATCCTAACCGGTATCGAAACGCTGCCGCTGCGCATCGCCAAACATACGGAAAACACACAGGCCGTCGCGGAATATCTCGCCAAGCATCCGAAGGTCGCCTGGGTGAACTATGCCGGGCTCGCCGACAGCCCCAACCACGCGCTGCAGAAATCGCTCTCGCCGCTCGGCGCGGGCGCCGTCTTCACGTTCGGTGTGAAGGGCGGATACGACGCCGGCGTCAAGCTTGTCTCCAGCCTGAAGCTGTTCTCGCTTCTCGCCAATATCGGTGACACGCGCAGCCTCGTGATCCACCCGGCCTCGACCACGCACCGCCAGCTTACCGACGAACAGCGCACGGCCGCTGGCGCCGGCGCGGAAGTCGTGCGGCTGTCGATCGGCCTGGAAGACAAAGCCGATATCATCGCGGACCTGGATCAGGCGTTGGCAGGCATCTGAGGATCAGCAGTATCCTGTAGCCTCCACAACCAGATGGCGAGATTGCGAGGAGGAGCGACCTCATAGCCCTCCCCCTCGCAGTCTCTGCGACCGTCATAAATCCTGGAAGGATGTTCAGCGGCCCTGCCGATGGCGTCCGTGCCCACTATGCTAGCACCAGCTCGCGTGCCGATCGTCGGCACACAGACGCTGCTGAACTTCTGCTATGGCAGAATAACTCCGACCGACCAAGCCGTTGGAAACCGGGGCTGAACGCGCGCCGGATCGTCCGGCCGAACAAGTGCCCGCGCAGCTAAAGTTCAGAACGAGCAACTGCTTCCGTCGGTGAACGAAACCGTGCCGGATCCGGGAGAAAATACACGACAAAGGGTACCGTAAGGACCGACGATCTCATTTCCTGTCGATCCCGAAAGGAATGTGCCGCCCTCCATCCAGATGATCCTGCCATCTGCAGGAGCGCGCAAAGTGTTATCTGCAAAGCGAACACTACCTAAACCGCTCAGCATGATTGAAGCAGCTTCGGAATGATTGGTTGTAATGTCGTTACCAATCGCCACCCCTGACGCGCCATCGCCTAGGATGATGCCAAAGGAATTCATATTGGGGCCGGTTATTATCGTATTTCCTGAAATCAGTACGTTCTGCGAGAATCTAGCTGCAATTCCATGCGCATAGTTATAATTTGCACCTGTTATGGTATTGCCGAACACTACGGCATTGTCTGCATTTTCGGCTAGAACGACAGAGTGCGGATTCACTGTCCCCATCTGCTGCAATGCTAGCCCGCCGACCACACTTCCTGTCCCCAGAGTGACGAGCGCTCTAAAACTCAAAGGAGGCGCTGTCCCGGCACCAGTAATGCTGCCGGCTGCGCCATCGGCCACATAGTCAAACTCAAGCCCTGAGTTCTCGCCGCGCACGCGCAAGGTGGTGCCGCCACCGATCAGCGTTTGGGCGGCGGTCACGAGCACACCAGCAGGTGCATTCAATGCACCGTTCAGAACCACGACCGAGCCCGCGCCCTGGCTATCAAGCTCACCTTGAACCGCGGCCTGACCATCGTTGCCGGCGACGAACGTGACCGATGTCACCGTCTCGTCGTTCCAGGTGTTGATCACGCTTTCGGAAACCGTTGTCGCGGATGTCGATGTGGCCGATCCTGTCGCGCTGTTCGAGACGATGTCGACGTCGCGGATGACGGTGTCCATCATCCGCCGCTCCATGTAGGTCAGCCGCTCGGGCTGTCTCGCGGTCTCCCGTTGCAGTGGAATACGAAGCCGGGCGTGGCCGATGACCTGCTCGTCACGCACGTTGTCGTGCTGGAACGTCACGCCCGCCGTCAGTTGCAGGCCCTGATAGCCGCCGAGATCGCGCGCGGTCAGCTCAAGCCGCCCGCGCGGCCCGGCGACCTCGTCGAAGCCCGCGGCGTCAAAGTAATAGCCACCTGCATAAGCGCGCAAATCCAGCGCCGATTCCAAATCGAAGACCGGCAGCCGCACGCCCACCTCGGCATCGAAGCCTGCGAGCGCGCGTTCGGCGAGGAAGCTGGTGGTCGTGGTTGTGATCGTGTCAGTCTGTATAGCGAGCGTCGTGCCGGTCAGGACGAGGCCCGGTGCTCCGACGATCGTGCTCGAGCTGGAGCTGAGATCGATGCGCTTCTCGCGATCCCCGACCGGCAGATAGGCGTTGGCGCGCACATCGAAATCGCGGCTCAGCGCCTCGAATCCGAACGTCGCCTGATGGAAACTATTACCCAGTGCCGAGCGCCGCACGTCGAAATAACCGAACGCGCCTACATTCCACCCCGAGGGCAGCATGTAGCGCAGGCCGAGGCCGAAATTGCCCTCGCGCGCGTCGTTATCATCGAACATGCCGCGGAGATCAGCGAATAGCAGAGCGCGATGCGACTGCATCAACGGCGCGAACAGGATGCTTTCGCCCAATGCGCGATCATTGCTGATGCGGCCGCCGAGTTCCACCCAAGGCGTCCATTTCGGAGCGCCGCTATCGGCCAGCGCTGGAGTCGACAGAACCAGCGCCGTCGCGATGACAGCCGCACCGCAAAATGATGATCGCGAATCATTCGCCATAAGATGAGCATATCGCGCACGCAATCGATCCATGATGCCGAATGGCATCTGTTCTACTTTGATTGCATTGCTCCACGCTGAACGGCGCACTGCCTCCCGAACCACTCCGGTGCCAATGGCAACGCCGGTGCATTCGAAATGCAGGTCGCAGAGAAAACAGCGGCCACCACGGGTCGATAGTCGATAGCTGCCTGGGCAAGATGCTGGCAGCTCGTACTGCTACTCCAAACATGATGACCACGTCTGCAGCCCAACGGCCTGCAGACGTCAGTTCTTCACCTTCACATAGCTGCCCGGCGCATCCTCGATCGCGCCGAGTACGGCGCCGGGTTCGCGCGCGTCGATCTTGTCGCCCGAATACTGCGCCAACCACTTGGTCCAACGCGGCCACCATGAACCTGGATGCTCGGTGGCTCCGGCCAACCAGTCCTCGAGCGTTCCCGCCTTCTTGCCGTTGGTCCAGTGCTGGTACTTCACCCGCTTCGGATCAGGCGGATTGACCACGCCCGCGATGTGACCGGAACCCGCAAGCACGAACTCGACCGGTCCGCCGAACAACTTCGAACCGATGAACACCGATTTGGCCGGCGCGATATGGTCTTCCTTGGTCGCCAGTTCAAAAATCGGCAGCTTGACCTTCTTCATGTCGAGCCGCGTGCCGGCAATGGACATCTGCCCCTTGGCCAGCCTGTTCTCGTGATAGAATTCACGCAGGTAGAAATTGTGATTGGCTGGCGACATCCGCGTCGAGTCCTGGTTCCAGTACAGCAGGTCGAACGGAAACGGCTTCTTGCCGAGCATGTAGTTGTTGACGATGTACGGCCAGATCAGATCCTTCGGCCGCAGCAGATTGAATACGGCTGCCATGCGTGCGCCGTCGAGATAGCCGCGCTCGGCCATCATCTCCTCTAGCGCCTTGAGCTGAGTATCGTCGATGAACAGCAGCAAATCGCCGGCTGACGTGAAATCAACCTGCGCCGCAAGAAAGGTCGCAGAGTTGTAGAGATCCTCACCGCGTGCCGCGAGGTAAGCCAACGTTGTCGCCAGCAGCGTGCCACCGACGCAATAGCCAAGCACGTTGATCTTGTCCTGCCCGGTCTCGCGCATCACGGCATGCGTCGCGGCCAGCGCGCCCTCCGTCATGTAGTCTTCGAACGACTTGTGCTTCAGCCGCTCATCCGGATTGACCCAAGACACGACAAACACCGTGAAGCCCTGGTCGACCGCGTATTTGATGAACGACTTGGGCTGCGTCAGGTCGAGGATGTAGAACTTGTTGATCCACGGCGGAATGATCAACAGCGGGACTTCGTAGACCTGCTCCGTCGTCGGCTGGTACTGGATGAGCTGAAGCACATCGTTCTGGAAGACGATCTTGCCGGGTGTGACGGCCAGATTGCGCCCCACCTCAAACGCCTGCAGATCGGTTTGGCTGATGTGCAGCAGATCTTTCGACTTCCCGAGATCCTGAGACAGGTGCGCCATGCCTTGGACGAGGTTGCGGCCGTTGGTGGACAGCGTCTCGCGCACCACCTCCGGATTGGTCATCGGGAAGTTCGACGGCGACAGCGCACTCAGCATCTGCTCCAGATAGAACTCAGCCTTCATCCGCGTGCGATTATCGATACCATCCGCCTTGTCGAGGACGGCCTCGGCCCAATGCGACGTCAGCAGATAAAGCTGCTTCCAGTAGTCGAAGTACGGGTTCTGCGACCACTCGGGATCCTTGAAACGATTGTCGCCAGTTGCCGGTTTGGCCACCGGCTCAACTTCGACACCCAGGCTTCGCTGGACCGTAGCGTTCCACAGATCGACATAGCCCTTGACCAACTGCCCTTGCGCCTCGGCCAGCCGCGCCGGCTCGGTCGCCCAATGGCGCGCAACCTCGGTCAGGATCTTGGCTGCCTCGGTCATCTCGCTGGCGGCCGAATAGGGGCCGGACTGAGCATCCGCGCGTTCGAGAAAGCCGGCCATCGCCTTGCCGCCTTCTTCGAATACCTTCAGGAGGTTCAACGCTAATTCTTCTGGATCTTCCACCTTGTAAGCGGACAGATCCGGTGTTGCTGGCGAGGTTGGCTTTTGCATGGGCGCCTTGATGCCGGAATTTTCCCCTGACTTCCCAGCCGCATCGAACTGGTGCGACCATAGGAAGGTGTCCTGCACTACCCAAATACATAGTATGGACAATTGGCCGGCACCAGCCGCATCACGGGCTCGCCCGAGCGAATCGCGTATACTTTTCTGATTCTAAAAGGTCTAATACGGACATGAGCGACGGCTCTCGGACATCTTTGCGGCGATGCCGTCGGCTGCACCGCAATGTTGTCGTTGTCGCCGTGCTCCTGGGCCTCGTGGGATGCTCTCCAGGCAATTCGACCCGCCTGCCGGAGCTGTCAACAGTCCCGAGGAAGGTTCTTTCACCAGAAGAACAGCAGCGGGCAGTTGACGATCTGAAGGCTAGCCGCGACACCCATCGCTCTGAAGCGATTAGAGAAATTGAACGTGGAGGCGCGAACTGAACATAACCTTGCCCATGCATCGGACTAGACGAACCGAAACCAACGGTCGTAAAGACCAGCCGTAAGTCTTAACAACCACAGCTCAATCGCGAGACTGACCCGTGACCGACGATTTCCACCGCATCAAGCGACTGCCGCCCTATGTGTTTGCCGAGGTAAACCGTCTCAAGGCCAGCGCGCGAGCCGCCGGTGCCGACATTATCGATCTCGGCATGGGCAATCCGGACCTGCCGACGCCGCAACACATCGTCGAAAAGCTGGTCGAAACGGTCTCCAAGCCGCGCACCAACCGCTATTCCGCGTCCAAGGGCATTCCCGGCCTGCGCCGCGCCCAGGCCGCCTACTACGAGCGCCGTTTCGGCGTGAAGCTGAACCCGGAAACCCAGATCGTCGCGACACTGGGCTCCAAGGAAGGCTTTGCCAACGTTGCCCAGGCCATCACGGCGCCGGGCGACGTCATCCTGGTTCCGAATCCGACTTACCCGATCCACGAGTTCGGGTTCATCATTTCGGGCGCCTCGATCCGCCATATTCCGGCCAGCAACGGTGACGAGTTCCTGCGTGGCGTCGAACGCGCCGTAAAGCACTCGATCCCCAAGCCGCTGGCGATGGTGCTGAGCTACCCCTCGAACCCGACCGCGATCACCGCCGACCTCGATTTCTATGCGGAAGCCGTGCAGGTCGCGAAGCGCCTCGGCCTGATCATCCTGTCGGACATCGCCTACGCCGAGATCTACTTCGACGACAATCCGCCACCGTCGGTGCTGCAGGTGCCGGGCGCGATGGACGTCGCGATCGAGTTCACATCGCTATCCAAGACCTACAACATGCCCGGCTGGCGCATGGGCTTCGCGGTTGGCAACGAACGGCTGATCGCGGCCCTGGCGCGTGTCAAATCCTATCTCGATTATGGCGCGTTCACGCCGATCCAGGTCGCGGCAGCCGCTGCGCTGAACGGCCCGCAGGAGTGCGTCGCCGAGATCCGCCAAGTCTACAAGAACCGCCGCGATACGCTGGTCGACAGCTTCACGCGCGCCGGATGGGCTATTCCGGCCCCGCCGGCAACGATGTTCGCCTGGGCCCCGGTGCCTGAGGCGTATCGCGATCTAGGCTCGGTCGAATTTGCCAAGCTTTTGATCGAAAAGGCGGATGTTGCCGTATCGCCCGGTCTCGGGTTCGGCGAATATGGGGAAGGCTACGTCCGTATCGCGCTCGTCGAGAACGAGCATCGCATCCGGCAAGCGGCGCGCAACATTCGCAAGTTCCTGTCGCAGCCGCCGTCGAGCATGC